>DASPJG010000269.1:0-3582 GCA_035628755.1 Pyrinomonadaceae bacterium | reverse complement strand
TCAACGAGCGCGTCATCGAAGCTTTCCGCGCACACGTCCGGCGCGACCCCGAATCCGGTTTGACCAACGCGCAAATTGATGCCGAGATGGACTACGTTCGCCTGCGCATCCGCGAGGAGATCGTGACGGCTGCCTACGGCCACGAAGCCTCCATCCGCGCCCTCCTCGACAGCGACCCGCAACTGCTCCGCGCCCTCGAAGTCTTCCCCGACGCCAAACGCCTCGCCGAGATGGTGCGCAACGGCGCGTCGCAAAGCTAAAGGCCGGAAATTCAAGCCCGCCACACCGGCAAGCTGCCACCAACAACAGTTTTGTGAGAAGCAATCGGGAAAGTCCCGACAGTAAACAACGGAATGAAAAGATTAACCGGTTTACGTTCTTTCGCGGTCTTATTGCTGACACTCGCCAGCTTTAGCTCTGCGTTTGCTCAGAGCGAGAAGAAAGCCGTTTACGGTCTTCTCCTCGATAACACGGGCTCTTTAGAGACACAGTTCTCGCAAATCAAAGTAGTGGGGAAAAAAGTCGTGATGCACGCTCGTCAACGCGGCCTAATCTCATTATTCGACTTCATGACAAAGCGCGACGGGAAGAATTTGTTAGCGGTGGCTAAACCGGGAGTCGAATGGAGCCGGGATGAAAACGTCTTGAATGATTATATAGACGGCATACAAGCCGTTCAGGGACACACCGCCCTCATCGAGGCCATTCAGGTGATGGCGAAAGAGTTGAACGCGAAAGCGGATACCGACAAAGAGTCCTTCGGCGACAAAATAATCATCCTCATCACGGACGGTGAAGACCGGATAAGGTGGGCTAAAAGCGTAGTGAGATCGCGCGTAGACGACGATGATGCGCGGAGAAAGGTGGAGCGGCAGCTCGTAAAATCACTAAAGGAAAGCGCGGTTAAAGTCTATGCCGTTGGGTTCACGAGCGAACTGGACGCGGATGGCGGGTTGATGAGAAAGAGTGACAGGGAAACTGCCGAAACGTTTCTCAAGAAGATTACGAAAGAGACCGGCGGGCGCGCAGTATTTTTCAAACCCGGCAAGACCGATATAGAAAGCGTGCTCAATGAACTGCTAACCCGCTGACCCTTCCCGCAACAAGGCAATCCAAGACACCGCACGCGGAGTCAACTCCGCCTCCCTCACATCATCCGCGTCGAACCGCACGAGTGACCTTTCAGTCAACCGCCCGCGCGATGACGCATTTCAGGTAGAGCGTTTCGGGGACGCCGACGAGCACTGGGTGGTCGCTCGACTGGATGCGCTTCTCCACGATCTGCAAGCGGCGGCGCGCGTCGGCGGCGGCTTCCGCGATGACTTCGTGGAATTGCGGCTCGGTCATGTGATAGGAGCAGGTGCAGGTGATGAGCACGCCGTTGGGATTGAGAAGTTTGAGCGCGCGCAGGTTGATCTCTTTGTAGCCGCGCGCGGCGGCGCGGACGCTGGCGCGGTTTTTGGCGAAGGCGGGCGGGTCGAGCACGATGGTGTCGAAGCGTTCTCCGGCCTCCTGCATCTCGCGCAGGGCGTCGAAGACATTGGCCTCGCGAAATTCGACGTTTGAGAGGTTGTTCAATTCCGCGTTGCGGCGCGAGGCGGCGACCGCATCGGCGGAGATGTCGAGGCCGAGAACGCTCTCGCACGCCGCGGCCATGTGGAGCGCGAACGCGCCGTTGAAGGTGAAACAGTCGAGGGCGCGTCCGCGTGCGAGGCGGCGCGCGGCGAGGTGGTTTTCGCGCTGGTCGAGGAACGCGCCGGTCTTCTGCCCGCCGAGCGGCGCGATGCGGAAACGCGTGCCGTGCTGCACGACCTCCATCTCCTCTGGCGCGTCGCCGTACACGACGCCCGCTGTGAGCGGCAGCCCTTCGAGCGCGCGGACGCGCACATCGTTGCGTTCGATGACGGCGCGGGGTGCGAGCAGTTCGACGAGCAGTTCGACGAGCATGTCCTTGACGGCTTCCGTGCCTTGCGAGAGCGTCTGGAGGACGAGCACGTCCGCGTAGCGATCAACGATGAGCGAGGGCAGCATGTCGCCTTCGGCATAGACGAGGCGAAAGGCGTCAGCTTCGCGTTCGAGTCCGGCGCGGCGCGCGAAGGCGTGGCGGAGGCGTTCGCGCCACCAATCGCGGTCAATCGTCACCTCGCGCCACGTCAGGAGGCGCAGGGCGATCTGCGAGCGGTCGCTGTAGAGCGCGCAGCCGACGAAGCGTCCGCGCTCGTCGCGCACCTGAACGGGCGCGCCCGCAGCAGCCGTCGCCGCCTCGCCGCCGTCGGGCAGGAGGTCGCTGCGGTAAATCCAGAGATGGCCTGCGCGCGCGCGCTCCGCGCCTTTGCGCGAGATGGTGACGGTAGTTGTTTTCATGGCTGTCGAATTTGGTAATGACTTTGCCCCGTCCCGCCCCCGTTTGTAAAGCACGCCCGCGCCACATCGAGGTGACAAAATCAGAAGGGACGGGTGCTTGAATCGGTCAGCTTTTGCATGTAGTCTAATGGGCAGCTTTTACAGTACAACGACAAGTCGGTTTTTCAGCGAACTCTAAAAGGAGGGTTATCTCAAGATGCCAGAAGTAGGAGATTTGGCACCGGACTTTGAGCTTGGCTCAAGCCTCGAAAAGGGGCGGAAGGTGAAGCTCTCGGATTTCCGCGGCCAAAATAATGTCGTAATCGCGTTTTACCCGCTCGCGTGGACGCCGGTCTGAACGGCGCAGATGCCGGCCTATGAAGCAGACCTCGAACGCTTCAAAGGCTACGATGCCCAGGTTCTGGGCATTTCAGTTGACAGCGTCCCGTGTAACACCGCCTGGGCGAAATCGCTCGGCGGTCTGTCCTACGATTTATTGAGCGACTTCGAGCCGAAAGGCGAAGTGGCGCGCGCCTACGGCGCATACCGCGCGGCAGACGGAATTTCCGAACGCGCCATCTTCATCGTGGATAAGGAAGGCAAGATCGCTTACAAGGACATCCACGACATCTCGGATCAGCCCGACAACGAAGTCTTGTTCGACGTGCTGCGCAACCTGTGAAAGGTAGAGGCCGGAGGTCGGAAGTCAGTCGGAATTGCGTTATACACTGACCTCCCATCTCTGGCCTCTTTTGCAAATTATGACTACGCTGGCAAGAAAATGCGTCCCGTTCACACCATTCGAGCGCGAGTTGGCGAAGAGCAACATCGCCATCGTGACGGCGGCGGGCGTCCACCTGCGCGATCAGGAGCCTTTTAACATTTCTGACGAGATGGGCGACCTCGGCTTCCGCATCATCCCGCCCGACACCGACGCCGCGCAGTTGATGGTGACGCACCACCACTACGACCACACAGACGCCGACTCGGACATCAACGTCGTCTTTCCGCTCGACGTGCTGCGCGAACTCGAAGCCGACAAACTGATCGGCGGGCTGGCGCGCAAGCACATCGGCTACATGGGCTACACCATGCAACTCAAGGCGATGTATGAAGGAACTGCGCCGGAGATCGCCAACGAGATTGATAAGGGCAGCCGCGCCGATGCCGTCATCCTCACGGGCGGTTGACCGAACGTCTGTCACCGCACGGTCGTGGCGGTTCAACGCGAAATCGAAA
>DASPJG010000268.1:0-7880 GCA_035628755.1 Pyrinomonadaceae bacterium | reverse complement strand
CGCGGCGGCGAGGGTTCGATTATCGGCATCCTGATCGGGACGGCTCTATTGCAGGTGCTGCAAAATCTCGTCAACCTGCTCGGCATCCCGTCTTCGCTTAACTTCGCCGTGATGGGCGGCGTGATCCTCGTCGGCGTGATCGCCGATCAGGTGCTGCAACGACGCACGGCCAGAGCGTGAGCGAAGGGCTTGGAGCGTGAGCAAATAATTGGCATGAAGTTTCTCGGGATTGACGTGGGCACAAGCGGGACGCGGGCGGTCGTCGTTAGTGAGACGGGGCGCGTCATAGATGCGGCGACGAGCGAGCACGAGCCGTTCGCTTCGCCGCAGACGGGCTGGGCGGAGCAGGACGCGCGCGACTGGTGGCGCGCCGCAGGCGAGGCCGTGCGCGCCGTGCTCGCGGGCGGCAAAGTGCGCGCGGAGGACATCGGGTGCGTCGGCCTGTCCGGCCAGATGCACGGCGCGACGCTGCTCGACGAGGGCGACGAGGTGTTGCGCCCGTCGATCATCTGGTGCGACGTGCGCACCGACGAACAGTGTCGCGCGCTCACGGAGCAGATCGGCGAATCACGTCTCATCGAACTCGTCCTGAACCCCGCGCTGGCGAATTTCACGCTTCCTAAAATGCTCTGGGTGCGGGAGCGCGAGCCGCGCCTCTGGGAGCGCGTGCGGACGGTCTTGCTGCCGAAAGATTACGTGAGGTTGCGTTTGACGGGCGAGCGCGCGACGGATGTGGCCGACGCTTCGGGAACGCTGCTGTTCGCCGTCGGCGAGCGCGCGTGGTCGAAGGAAATGCTCGAACGCACGGGCGTCGAGCGGAGCGTGCTGCCCGCCGTCTATGAATCAACGGAAGTGTGCGGGCGCGTCTCGGCTGAAGGAGCGGCGGCGACCGGGTTGCGCGCGGGCACGCCCGTGGTGGCGGGCGCGGGCGATCAGGCAGCGGGCGCGGTCGGGCTGGGAGTAGTGCGCCCCGGTTCGGTCAGCGCGACCATCGGCACTTCCGGCGTGGTGTTCGCCGCAACCGACCGGCCTGCGCTTGACCGCGCGGGTCGTGTCCACACCTTCTGTCATGCCGTCCCGGGGCGTTGGCACGTGATGGGCGTGACACAGGCGGCGGGACTCAGCCTGCGTTGGTTTCGCGACCGCTTCGGCACGGGCGCGAACGGCGGCGGCGACGGGCGCGATGCTTACGAAATATTGTGCGACGAGGCGGCGGGCGTGCCGCCGGGAGCGGGCGGCCTTCTCTGGACGCCATACCTGATGGGCGAGCGCACGCCGCACCTCGACCCGCAGGCGCGCGCCGCGCTCGTCGGCCTGACGATGAGCCACACGCGCGCCCACGTCGTCCGCGCCATCCTCGAAGGCGTCGCCTTCTCCCTGCGCGACACGCTGACGATTTTCGCGGAGATGCGTGTGCCCGTGCGCGGGATCAAACTCGGCGGCGGCGGCGCGCGCTCAAGCCTGTGGCGGCAGATTCAGGCCGACGTTTACGGGCAGACAATCGAGTTGGTCGAAGCCGAAGAAGGCGCGGCCTACGGCGCGGCTCTGCTCGCCGGGGTGGGCGGCGGCGCGTGGTCAACGGTTGACGAAGCGTGCGAAGCGGCGGTGCGCGTGCGCGCGCGCATCGAGCCTGACGCCGCCCGCGCAAGTTTGATGAATGAACGCTACCGCGCTTACAGGGCTATCTACCCCGCCCTGCGCGATGTGGTGTAAAGTTCGGCCTTCACTTGATCGAGCCATTTAAATTTACTGACATGATAAGGTGGGAATAATGAGTCAAGAGACATACACGCCGCGCCCGGAACACAAATTCACTTTCGGCCTGTGGACGGTCGGAAATCGCGGGCGCGACCCGTTCGGCGATGCCGTCCGCGAGACGCTCGCGCCGGTTGACGCCGTTCGGCTGCTCGCCGAGGCGGGAGCTTACGGCGTCAACTTCCACGACAACGATCTCGTGCCGATTGACGCCGACGCGCATGAGCGCGACCGCATCGTCGCGGAGTTTCGCGCGGCCTGCGAGACGCACGGGCTGAAAGTGCCGATGGCGACCGTGAACCTCTTCTACGACGCAGCCTTCCGCGACGGCGCGTTCACCGCCAACGACGCGGCGGTGCGCGCCTACGCTTTGCAGAAGACTTGCCGCGCGATGGATTTGGGCGCGGAGTTCGGCGCGGAAATTTTCGTGCTGTGGGGCGGGCGCGAGGGCACGGAGACGGATGCCTGTCGCAACCCGGCGGACGCCGTCAAGCGTTTCCGCGAGTCGCTCAACTACCTGTGCGAGTATTCCATCTCACAGGGCTACGGTTACAGGTTCGCGCTCGAAGCCAAGCCGAACGAGCCGCGCGGCGACATCTATTTCCCTACCACGGGCGCGTATCTCGCGCTCATCGAAACGCTCGAACACCGCGAGATGGTGGGCGTCAATCCAGAGTTCGCGCATGAGACGATGGCGGGCTTGAACGTCACCCACGCCGTCGCGCAGGCGTGGGAAGCGGGCAAACTCTTTCACATAGACCTGAACGATCAGATACCCGGTCGTTACGATCAGGACTTCCGCTTCGGTTCGGCCAGCCCGCGACAGGCGTTCTACCTCGTCAAGTTTTTAGAAGATGTCGGCTACAGCGGAATGAGACACTTCGATTCACATGCCTATCGCACCGAAGACTACGACGGCGTCAGAGATTTCGCGCGCGGCAGCATGCGCACTTATCTCATCTTGAAAGATAAGGCGCGCCGCTGGAACGAGGATGCGGAAATTCAGTCGCTGCTCGCGGAGATCAACGAAAGCGCGCACGGCCTCCCGCCGACCAGCAGCTTCGACGAAGCCCGGCACGCGCGCCTTGATGCCCATGCCTTCGACCGACGCGCGCTCGCCGGGAAACGCCTGCCCTACGAACGACTCGATCAACTGACGCTTGAGATTCTGTTAGGCGTTCGGTGATCAGCCTGCCACACGTTCACCGGACGCTCCCGGCGGAAGCGTGGACGGGATATTGCGCACCTACACGCTTTCGCCGGGAACGATCCAGACACCATGAGACATGATAAGAGCAGATATATGTCCCAACACAGTCCGGCCACTCTGAACGTGGCCTGTGTCCAGATGCACTGGGCTAAGACCGTCGAGTACAACGTCAAAAGGACGGAGTACTTTATTCAGGCCGCCGCGGAATCCGGGGCGCGCGTCGTGCTTTTTCCCGAGGCGAGCCTGACCAGTTATTACTTCCCTTACGTCGTCGAGCTTGAGCCGAAGGTGGTCGAGGCTGCGTTGGAAAGCGCACGGGCGGCGGCGGCGCGCGCCGAGCTGTGGGTGATCGCCGGGAGCATCAAAAAGACGCATGATCGTTTTCTGAATCTCATGCACGTTATCGATCCGAAGGGCGAGATCGTGCATGAGTATGCCAAAATCAATACGGCGGGGCGCGACGAGAAAACGTATTGTCGCGGCGGCAACAAGCTATCGCTCTTTGAGATAGACGGGATTCTCTGCACGATGGTCATTTGTCGTGATGGCCGCCACCCGGAGTTGTACCGTCTCCCGGCGATGGCCGGGGCGCAGGTGCTCTTTCAGCCGTCGTGCAGTTCGGATGAGATTGAAGCGGTGCCCTGGAAGTGCATCTCCGGGCGGGCGCAGCAGCCCGTCGGCCCGAACACGAAAATCTTTCATTGCGTGGCGAACACCGTCGGCCAGTCGCCCGACGGAAAGCAGACTTCCAGCGGCGCGTCCTTCATCCGCGAACCGAACGGCATTCCTCTGGCCGAGGCCGGTTATTATCAGGAAGAGATGATCACGGCGGTGCTGGACATCTCGCGCGCCGACCGTTCATACATCATCGACAGCATGAATAATCCGCCGTTCCTCAGCAGGCATTGGCAGGAGATGATCGAGGAGATGAAGGCGCGGGCGGGTTTGGCAAACGAGTAAGGCGGCCTTTTGCTTGAGATGGACGACCACATACGAGATTTGGCGAAGAAACTCTGGCACTTCCACCAGATGAAACATCAACTCGAACCGGCTGAAGCGATCCTCGTGCTTTGTAGTTACGATCTGAGGGTGGCGGAGCGGGGCGCGCAGTTGTTTCTGGAAGGCTGGGCTCCATTACTCATCTTTTCGGGCGGGCTGGGGGCGATCACCAAAGGTTTGTGGAGCGAGCCGGAAGCGGATCAGTTTGCCAAGATCGCCTCTCTGATGGGCGTGCCCGACGAGAAGATACTGGTCGAGAACAGGTCAACGAACACCGGCGAGAACATCATCTTTACCAAAGCTCTGCTAGCCGAAAAACAGATCGATCCCGGCAAGTTCATACTGGTGCAAAAGCCTTACATGGAGCGCAGGAGTTATGCCACTTTCAGGAAGTTCTGGCCGGAAAAGGAAGTCCTCGTCACGTCGGCTCAAGTGTCGTTTGAGGAATACCTCGATCAGTATACGAACCGTGAGTTATCGAGCGACGATGTGATTAGCATCATGGTGGGGGATTTGCAGCGAATCAAGTTGTACCCGGAGAAGGGATACCAGATTCGACAGGACATCCCGGATGATGTCTGGACGGCATACGAAGAGTTGGTCGAGGCCGGGTATAACAAGCACCTGATCAACCCTTGAGATTATCAACCGACGCGGGGCGATACGCGCTCCCGTCGAAGTCGCCGCAGGGTGATTTATAGTTCACGCGTCAAACGCAAACTTGAGTTTACTTTCGCTCCCGCTGCGGAACTCCCAGACTAAAAATCGTTATGAATAATATTCGCGTCGCGTCCGTGCAGTTACAACATTCGCCCGGCGACAAGACCGCCAACCTTGAGAAGATTCGAGCTTTCGTCGAACGAGCAGCCGCAAACAGGGTCGAGTTGATCGCCTTCCCGGAGATGTGTATCACCGGCTACTGGCACGTCCGCAATTTATCTCACGAAGCCGTTGATAGGCTGGCAGAGCCTGTGCCTTCCGGCGCGTCAGCCCAATTGCTGCTGTCGCTCTCCGCAAAGCACGGGATGACGATTGGCGCAGGGCTGATCGAGCGGGCAGAGGACGGGTCGCTGTACAACAGCTATCTCGTCGCAATGCCGGACGGCCAAACCGCATGCCATCGCAAGCTCCACGCCTTCGAAGGCCCGCACATGAAGTCGGGCGACGCCTACACGGTCTTCGACACGCCGCAGGGGTGCCGCGTCGGCGTCCTCATCTGTTACGACAACAACATCATCGAGAATGCGCGAATGACCGCGCTGATGGGCGCGGAGATACTGCTGGCTCCGCACCAGACCGGCGGTTGCAGGTCGCGCAGTCCGCGTGCTATGGGCGCGATTGATCCCGAACTCTGGAACCGGCGCAAGGAGAACCCCGCTGCCATTGAGGCCGAGATGCGGGGGCCGAAAGGGCGCGGCTGGTTGATGCGCTGGCTGCCCGCACGGGCGCACGACAACGGGATGTTTCTCCTCTTCAGCAACGGTGTGGGGACGGACGAAGACGAGGTGCGGACGGGGAACGCGATGATCCTCGACCCCTACGGCGAGATTTTAGTGGAGACGGGTAAGGCCGACGACGACATGGTCATCGCCGACCTCGACGCGGCGACGCTTCCGATGTCATCGGGGCGGCGTTGGCTACAGGCGCGGCGGCCTGAATTATACCAGCCGCTCTGCGTCCCGACCGGCAAGGAGAGAGACACGCGCTCCGTCCGCTTTGAGGGCTGAAGAAGAAACGTTTCAAGCTGACGCCTCACTGCGAGTCGAACATCAAAGGCTACGAAGCCCGACACGCGCGCTGGCGCGAGTTTCAGACGAGTTCTCCGACTCTCTCTGAACCCCTGCCCCACGCCACGTCCTTTGTCCGGGCGTCCCGGCCTGAGGCGCGCGTCACTCCCGGCAGAGCGGCTGCGCCAGCCCGTGCATCACCAGCGCGTACCTTTCCACATCCGGCGTCTACGTTCAGGTCAGGGTCGGGCGGAAATTATCTTCATCTCGATTCCTGCTTCAGTCTGACAAGCTCGGCCTTTAGCCGGTTAAGTTCTGGCTGTGAAGCGGCATCTTTAATCAGGTTACGCACCTCGGGCGGGTCGGCCTGTAGATCGTAGAGTTCATCCATCCCGTCCAGACCGGCGTAATGAATGTATTTCCAACGCGTCGTTCGCACAGCCTGCCAGGAGGGCGTCCGCGGCGCGACTTTCTCCAGAAAATACCCGGCAAGAAACGACTCGCGCCACGTCGCCAGCCTGTTCTTCAGCAACGGCACTAAAGATTGGCCGTGAACTTTTTCGAGAGGCTTTGCACCGGCTATTGACCTCACGAAAAAGCCGCTAAATTTATAGGGTCGCAGTCGAAAGATGTGCGTGTATGCGCTGTATGCGCTATATCGCGCTCATGCGGGCACGACAAAATTCACGACAAACTGAGCAGTTCCCCTTTTGCTTCTGTCTATACAATTTCATTATGGCTGGCCGAACCTCATGCGATACTCGGTGGAGTTCATGAAGCCGTTGACCATGATGCGAATGTTGTTTGGGTCTTGGTTAATGACTCGGAGCCAAGCCTGATAGCCGTCCTCCTCCGGCGTCCGACGTAGATACCCGAAGTATTGCATCGCTACGAAGGCGCGATTGTACTCTGCCGTCCCGACTTCATCAGATTCCACCACTGCGCGTAGCACCTGTGCGCGCGTTAGTGTTTGCGCGCCGGAGGTGCCGAGACGGTTGATTAAATCTGCGCGAGTCAGGACAACTTTCGTCCCGCCTTCCGGGTTGACAGGGTCGGGAGAGGTGATTGATTGCAGCCCGTAGCGATCAAGCAAGGTGTTGACGAAGGCCGCATTGTCGAGCGCGTCGTAGAGTCCCTTGAACTCCGAGCGCGAGGTGAAGTTGAGGGGATAGGCGGCGCGCTTTTGATAGACCTCCTCAGCTGTTGCTCCCGAGAGACTCTTCATATCGGGAATGATCTCTTCGTAGACCGGCCTCCGGTTAAAGGCCACGCGATAGAAGATGAAGGCGTATAAACCCTTGAGCCGGAACTCGGGCGCGCCGAAGAACGATTGCGAGACGAGCAGGCGGTCGCAGCCCGCCGAAGCGTTCTGCGCGTCGAGATTGAAGACGTTCGGGCAACGGTTCAAGACTCCGCTCCACGGTTCATTCGCTTCGGGTTCGCGCGAGAGGAAGTCGAGGTATTGCTGGCGCACGAAGAAGTTCGAACTGAAAATCGGGTTGGTCGCGGTGCTTGGCGCGGTCGTGTCATCGTCCATGACGGTCAGGGTCGCCGCGTCCGCGCCGCCGAGGCTCGCGCCCGCAGGGTTCAACAGCACGAGGCCGACCGTTTCAGAACCTTCCATGAACGCATCGTTGACGAGCGAGACCTCGAACGTCTTCGTCGTCTCGCCGGGGGCGAAGCGCAACTCGCCGATGGTGGTTGCGTAGTCGCAACGCTCGGAGGCGCGCCCCGTCTTCTCGTCGCAGCGCAGCACGCCTGCGTCAGGCATCGTCGAGTAGCGGACGCTGGTTACACCCGACGTGTCGCCCGTGCGTTTGACTCTGACGGTGGCGACCACCGCGCCTTCGCTGACGGATAACGTGCTGGTTTCAAACTGCACGACGGGCGGGTTGATGACGAGACTTCCCACAAAATCGGCAGTGACGTTGCCGCTCAAATTGTCGAACGTGCGACTGAGCGGCGCGAAGATATGAATGAAACTCGCGGGCGTCACAGTGTAATTGCCCCCGGCAGAGAGGCCGACGAACGCGTAAGTTCCGTTAGGCGCGGTTATCGCCGTCGCGGTGGCCGACCCCGACAGTGTCACCGAGATGCCGCCAAGCCCGACGCCGCCGACCATCAACTGGCCGCTGATGTTGACGGTCGGTGCCGGCGTTGGCGTCGGGGTCGCAGTAGGCGTCGGCGTT
>DASPJG010000267.1:0-9724 GCA_035628755.1 Pyrinomonadaceae bacterium | reverse complement strand
GCGGAACATAACCGCTGCCGACACTCTCATATTTCCGTTGAGGCGATCTGCGGGCACTGCGTGGTTTCAATTACGAGCCGCCGAACAACGGCATGCACCCGACGCTTCATCAAGCTGCCTTTCACGGAGATTGTGCAGAGGCGCGGGCGATGCCGTGCGTTAGGTGGCTCACTTAACGGTGGGCGAAGATGGTTCTGAGGAAACCCTTGAATGAAGAGGTTCAGAAATTCCTTCATAGCATGCGGGCGTTTACAAATTGCTCAGGAGTTCACCAGTGAACCATCTACCGAATTAACTGCGGGAAACATTAGCATCGTGCTGCATGTTCTTGAAGCGCGGCGCTCCGTCTCGAACGCCTCTGGCTCCACAAGAGACTCACCGCACTTGTCGCTCCCGACCACCTCCCGCTTGCCGCCAACTTCACGCTCGCATGAGCCCTTAAAGAATTTATCCGCGAATAAACGTGAAGAGGGGGCCGCGGTCCGTAAGACCGCGGCCCCCTTCTCGTCATGGTAGAGGCGTGCGCTCGCTCACTCTTGCGACGGCGTCTCGGGCACCGGCTTGGGTGCTGACTTCGCCGTCCGCTGAGTCGGCGATTGCAACTGGCAGATCATGCCGGGGCGGCAGGGCTCCGGGTCGGGCGGCGGCGGCTCCAAGAAGCTGCACGAGCAGGTGCTCTGATTCCAGTAGCCGCCGTTGTCATAGCAGCTCTGCTCCTGCGCGGTGTCGCAGCTGGGCGGGGGCGGCGTTTCGTCGCGGACGTAGGTGATGGTAGGACAGCGCTGGAGGTACTCGTCGTTGACCCCACAATCGCTGGCAGGTCTTACGCTGTCTCTGGCAGGCATCCTAAAGCCAATGCCATGGAACCGGAAGGAGGTGTTCTCTACGTCACACCCGTCGGGGAAGCAGCCGGCGCCGCCAAACTCCGGCCTCCGCGTCGAGAACCAGTAGCCGAACTTCTTGCTGTAATAGTAGTTGACCGGGACGGAGTTGACGGCCGGCGTCCCCGCCGGACGATTGTTCGGGTCGTAGTCGGCGTGGAGGACGTAGCCGACGACCGACTCGTAGTAGTAGTTGGGGCCGAGCGTGGTCGAGAGGTACGTCGAGTACCAGTAGTAGGTTCGCCCGCCCTCAACAACCCTCCACTGGTGGAGGGGCATGTAGGGCGGCATATTTGGGGCGACGCGGTATGCCCCCGGAGGCGGCAGGAAGATGCCGGCGAAGAGACCCTGAGTGTTCCGGTTGTCGTCGAGGCTGCCCTGCATCCCGTAGTTGAGCTGGTCGGTGTTGCAGTTAGAGCCGATGGCCGTCAGGTAGTAGCCGCCGTACAGGTCCGAGACCTTGCAGCGGAAGAGGGTGGTTGTCTGGTATGTGATGGTGTCGCTCTGCGCGCTCACGAGTTGCGGCGCGAGGCCGCTGCCCGAAAGCGTGACGAGCGTCAGGGCGATGGTCAGTGTGAGAAAGCAGCGCGCGAAAATTCTACGCATCTTATCGTTCCTCCGTTAATCGTGACGATGGCGGTTCGGAAGGGCGCGGCGTCCCCTGTGGGCACATGCCTCCGCCCGCCGCGCGAGAGGTTCGTGCCGCCTGGCACTCCTCTCGGGGCATGGCTTTGTTCCCGCGTCTTTCCGGTGGCAAGCCGGAGGCGCCTTTGGGCGTCTCCGGCTTGCCACTGGCTACTGTCCGATGCCCCTACAGGGCACAGGTGACGCGGCTCACCTGTGCCAGGCCGCGCGCGCTCACTTGAGGGACGGTGGCTCAGGGGCGGGCTCGGGCGCCGGCTTCGCCGTCTGCTGGGTCTGCGAGGATGCCTGGCAGATCATGCCGGGCTGGCAGGGCTCGGGGTCGGGGTTGAAGTAGTTGCACGAGCATGTGCTTGAATTCCACGAGCCGCCGTTGTTATAGCAAGCCTGCTCATCGATCGGGTCGCAGGACGGCGGCGGTGGCGGCGGCAGGAAGGTAAATGCAGGAGGATTCTGTAATGCTCCGGGATCCCACATCGGGAGTTGGAACCCTACGCCCTGAAAGCGGTAAGAGGTGTTCCCCGGGTGACAGGCGTCAGGGAAGCAAATCTGGACTGCTCCGCCGAGGTCCGGGCGAAAGGTCGTGTACCAGTAGCCTTTCGAGGTGCTGTAGTAGTAGTTGATGGGAGCGCCATGGATCTGCTGTCCGTTCTGGTCTAATGCGGATCCCTGCTGGTAATTGGGGGGCAGCACCCAGCCGAGCTGTCCCTCGAAGTAGTAGCCGGGGCCGCCGCCGAAACCCGGGCCGGAGTAATAGTAGTAGGTGCGCCCACCTTGGACGACCCTCCACTGGTAGATGGGGATTAACGGGTTCCCCGGGGCGGGCGTGTAGCCCGGCGGCTGCGGGGGGATTATCCCAGCCGTTTGCGAACTCGCGAAAAAAGTTTGGAAGACCGACCCCTCGTTGGTGTAGCCCAAGTTCTGTCCGGCTGAGAGGGATTGGTGGAGCATGTAGCCGAGGTTCGAGTTAGACACGCGCCAACGATAAAGAGTTATCGGTATAGAAGAGGTTGACGACTGAGCTTTGACCGCGGGCAATGGAACCAGACCAATCATGAGCGCGGTAAGGGTCAGCGTCATGCACAAAGCGCGGGCGTGTGCGAGAAATCTACGCATAGTTTAAGCCTCCAATTCGTTAGGTTAAGGGTCACTTCGGAAGGGCGCGGAGCCCCTAAGGGCGCACGTCTCCGTCCGCGTCTCACCCGGTTGGGTCGTGTTGCGAAAAAAATTCTCTTTACACGAGATATTGAGGTAGCAACTCTCTATGCACCGCTACTAATTGCTGCCAAAATATTTTTGCAACACTACCTTTTTTTAGCTCGTACTCGGAGAGAGTCTGACCGGGGTGGGCTTACCCCAGAGAAAAGATTATCTACGGCGCACAGCAGTGGGCGGCGGGTCTGTTAGTCAACAGCCACGATGCAATCTGCAACCGTTCGAGAGACTAGACGTGAAAATTTTCAGTTTATTCACCTCGGCGCAAATTTTTTTTCATGCGCCCGGAAGTTAAAAAAACCTTTTGATTAGAGTTGACTTTGGTAGTAAAAGAGTTGAAGAGCAAGCGGTCTCACACGTATTAACTTAACTGGAGCGGAATCCTCTCCCCGGGAAGGCCAATTACTATGTCATCACTGAAGAGAAGCGTCAGCCATAGCGGGCTGGCTGCTCTGATGCTCTGCCTGCTCTGCCTCGGGTCACTGCCAACGTCTCAGGCCCAAGGCGGCGACGAGGCAGAGATACGCGCCCTCGTCGAGAGATTTTTTGCTGCCTACCAGAGAGAAGCTATTGCCGACTTGATATCGCTGTGGAGCGAAAAGTCGGATCACCTGGCGGCCAGCAGACAGAGCCTCCAGCAGACTTTTAACGCTAACAGGAATATCGAAGTGAAGAGTCTGGGCGTGGGCGAGGTGACCATCGATGGGAACCGGGGGAAGGCGCAGTTGGTCGTCGAGGTCAGCGCGTTGGACGAGAAGTCGGGGAAGGCAGCTGAGGGCTTCGGGAAGATGGCGGTCACGATGCGGGTCGTGCGCGAGGCGACAGGCTGGAAGGTCTGGCAGTACTCATCCGCCTCTGAAGAGTTCGCCGCAGACCTGTTAGCTGCCGGAACCGAAGAGGCGCGTGTGGCCATGCTCACGAGCAACCCGGAGAGGGTGACGACCGCGCTGGTGAGAGAGTTGAACAAGCAAGGTCGCGCGTTATTCTCGCAAAACAGATTCGAGCAAGCCATCGCCGTCTACGACGTCGCACTGGCCGCTGCAAGCCGGATTGAAGACAAGACGGGAACAGCCCTAGTACTCATCGGTGTTGGAAACGCACATTACCTTCAGGGCAACTACGACAAGGCCGCGGAAGCCTACGGTCGGAGCCTGAAGCTCTCCGAGGAGACGGGCATCAAGCCGGACATAGCGCGAGCCTTGAGCAGCATGGCGGGAGTGCACCGCTCACGGGGCGATTACCAGCAGTCGCTGGAGGCGGGTCTGAAGAGTCTCCGCCTGCGCGAGGAGATGGGCGACAAAGTGGGCATCGCCACCTCTCTCAGCAACATCGCCGGCGTTTACTACGGGCAGGGTCGCTACGAACTGGCGTTGGAGTACCAGACGCGCGCGCTCTCGATGGAGGAGGAGTTGGGGGACAAATCAGGCGTCGCCACCGGGCTGAATAATCTCGCGAGCCTCTACGTGATCCAGGGCGACTACCTGCGCGCGCTGGAAGCGCGGCTGAAGAGCTTGAAGATGCGGGAGGAGATGGGCGACAAGGCGAGCATTGCGCTGTTGTTGAACAACCTGGGGCATGTCTACTTCATGCACGGCGATTATGAGCAGGCACTGGACTTCTACCGCAGGGGACTGCAACTGTCGAACGAGTTAGGAATGAAAGCTGTCATTGCCATGCTGTTCACTAATATGGGGAACGTTTATTACGCGCGCGACGACTACGCACAAGCCGCTGACTTCATGCTCAAGAGCCTGAAGCTGCACGAAGAGATCGGTGATAAGGCAGGTCACGCCCTCATCCTGAGCAACCTGGGAGCCGTCTACAACGATCAGGGCGACCACGCGCGCGCGCTTGAGACTCTCCAGCGGAGCCTCAAGCTGGCCGAGGAGATCGGGCTCGGCCAGATCGTCGCCAGCAGCTTGACCAACATCGCTCAGACCTACCAGCACCTCGGTCAACCACGGGCGGCGATCGACTTCGCCAGCCGCGCCGTCGCTCACGCTCGCCGCGAGGACAACGCGGACATTTTGTGGCAGGCGCTGACTACCGAGGGCAGGGTCTACGCGTCGCTCGGCCAGATGGACAACGCGCGGCAGTCCTTCCTTGGTGCTATCGCGGTTATAGAGAAGCTGCGCGGCCGGGTCGCCGGTGGTGATCGGGGTCGGCAGCGTTTCTTTGAGGGCAAAGTCTCGCCCTACTACGCCATGGTTGACCTCCTGCTCAAGCAGGGGGAGACGGTGCAGGCTCTAACATATGCGGAGCGCGCCAAGGGTCGCGTGCTGCTCGACGTGTTGAGCAACGGCAAGGCCGACATCAACAAGGCCATGACTAAGGAGGAGCTGGACAGAGACCGCGCTCTAACCACTGAAATCAACGGGCTCAACACGCAAATCTCCCGGCTGAAAGCGGCCGCCCAGCGGGCGGAACTCCCTGCCCTGACGGCCCGGCTCGACAAAGCGCGCCTCGAATACGAAGCCTTCCAGTCGGGTCTCTACACGGCTCACCCGGAGCTGAGGGTTAAGCGGGGCGAGGCGCACGCGCTCACGCTCGGCGAAGCGGATGGACTGCTGGCGGGCGGCAGCTCGGCACTGCTCGAATACGTCGTCGGCGAAAACAACAGCTACCTCTTTGTGCTGACGAAAGGCGCAGGGCGACCCGTGGATCTGAAGGTCTACCCCTTGGGTCTCAAGGGCAAAGAGCTGGCCGGCATGTCCCAAGACTTCCTGCGCCGCGTGGCCGAGCGCGACCTGATGATCAAGTCGCCCGCCGAGCGACTCTACGAGCTGCTGGTCAAGCCCGCCGAAAAGCAGTTGCAGGGAGTTTCCAGTTTAACCATCGTCCCGGACGGGCCGCTGTGGGACATCCCCTTTCAAGCCCTGCATCGCGGCCGGAGGGGCTACCTGCTGGAAGGCTACACAATCTCTTATGCCCCTTCATTGAGCGTGCTGCGCGAGATGAAGAGGAAGGGGGCTGAGCTGCACCGGGCGCGGGCTGGCGGTGGACGCACTGCAACGGAGAGTTTCAGGACCGGACTGCTGGCACTCGGCAATCCAGTTGTGGGCGGCGTGACAGCGGCTAAGCTTAACGCCGTGCGTGACGACGACTCGCTCAGCCCTTTGCCCGACGCCGAGAGAGAGGTCAACACGCTCGGAAAGCTTTACGGCCCCGCGCGCAGCAGAGTTCTGGTAGGCGAGCGGGCAACCGAAGAGGAGGTGAAGGCGGAGGGAGAGAAATACCGGCTGCTACACTTTGCCACCCACGCTCTCTTGGACGACCGCAACCCCATGTACTCGCGGATACTGCTCTCGCAGGCTGGGCGAGGCGCGGACGAGGACGGACTCTTAGAGGCTTGGGAGTTGATGAGACTCGACCTGACGGCGGAGTTGGCGGTTTTGTCCGCGTGCCAGACGGCCAGAGGGAGGGTGGGTGCAGGCGAAGGGATGATTGGGATATCGTGGGCGCTCTTCGTCGCAGGGTGCCCGGCCGTAGTCGTCAGCCAGTGGAAGGTGGATTCGGCACGGACGACAGACTTGATGCTTGAGTTTCATCGGAACCTGCTGCGCCGGAAAGGCAGCGCGCCGTCGCTGACGAAGGCCGAGGCACTCAGGGAGGCGTCGTTAAAGCTGCTCCACAGCCAGTATAACCACCCAGCGTACTGGGCAGGCTTCGTCCTCATCGGGAACGAGAAATAAGCGGCAGGAGCGGAGGAACGGAAAAGACTCGCGGGCGCTGGGCGTGTGGATGGAAGCAGCCTTACTCTCTCATCGAACGCACACTTTGCAAAAGCTTTCTCGCGGCGCCCGAGCTGGGGTTGGCCTTCACCAGCGCCCTGAACTCCCTCTCGGCTTCGTCCAGTAAACCTGCCCGCGCGTAGAGCACCCCGAGTCCCAGGTGGTAGCGCGGGGCGGCTTCCCGAACGCGTTTCAATTCTTCACTGCGGGCTCGATCCAGAATCATAAACTTTGCCTGCGGGGCAGGCATCACGGGAGAAGTGATGGTCTGGCCGTCCTTGAGCGCAGTTACCTGCCAAGAATAAGTGCTGCCCCGCGTGAGCGGCGTCCGAGGGCTCCACTCTGTTTTAGTCAGCGGCCCGCTCTTAGCGACTTCGTTCAATTGGTCATCCACAACGGTGACGACGTAGCTGCTGGCACCAGCCAAAGGCGACCACCTGAAGGTCGGGTTGGTGGTTTCGACCACCTTGCCAACGGGGCTGAACAATAGGAACGGCCGCCCATCACCGTTGCCGCCGCGCAGGGAGCCGCCCTCGCCCTTCAACTGGGTCATCACAGGCGACGCTTCCAACCTCTGCTCCGCTAGCGCCGATACGATCGCGCGGCGCGAAGAAGGCGCGAGCATGGCGGCGATGGCCTCGTTACTTTCCAGTTCGGAGCCTGCGCCCCGTTCCGCCTCGCCCGAGTTCGGGAGTCCAGCCGCGGATTGATTTGGCTCCTGCCCTTTCTCGATTTCACCGGCACTCAGCCCGCCCGCGCCGTCACGGGGCGAGCCAGGCTCACTCTGATTAAAGTCAAGGTTTGCGTTTTCGGCTTGGCTGGTCACTGGCAGCACTGGCCGGTCGTCTCCGGCGCGCTTAATAAATAATGCCGTCAGACCCACCCCCATGGCTATCAGAATAAAGTAGGCGAACAGCGCAGGCCGCCCCCAGGCTCTGAGCGGGGCGACGTACTCCCCCACCACTTGGCGCACAGGCCGCCGTGTCCGCGCGGCCATTGCACCTATCCCGCGCGCGGCTTCTGCGCATTGTGCACAAACCGAGAGGTGGCTTTCAGCCGATTCGGCATCAATTGCATCCAGTTTCTTCTCGACGTAGCCCGCAAGTTCGACCTGCGTCAAATGATACGGCTCGTCGCTTGGCTCCGGCATTAAGGCTGCCAGCAGGTTCGAGTAATCCTGCTCTTGCCCTGCAGGGGTGTTGCATCGCTCGGAGCAGGAGAGGCAGTTGTTGACATGCCCGTGAATTGTGAGAAACAGATCCGGCGCTAGGGCTCGCTTCTGGTATAGCTTCAGTTGGTGTGACGATGGATGCTCTCGCATACGTTTTCTGGTTAACGCCGTTACGCTCCAAGCTAGACGTTGAATTCTCCGGAATATTGCTAGTACGGCGTTTCTCTTTCCAGTGTCTTTAGGCGCCTCTGTAATCTGTCGCGGGCGCTCCGGCGCAAATTAATCACCTGCTGTCGGTTAATCTTCAGGTACTCGGCAATACTCAAATCGTCCAGCGGCAGCCGACTCCACAAAACCTCGAACTCCTCGGGCGGTATCTCCAAAACTTTGGCCAACTGCTCGAACGTCGCCACCTGCGTCGCCGGGAAGAGGGTTATTACGTTAATGCCCTGCGGGCTTCTCAAGTTACACAGCAGGGCCACACGCTGGGCGCGCGGCAGTAATTGAATCTCTCCCCATAACTCCTCTAACAGTTGGCGCTGCTCTAAGAGCATATCGGGGCCGGCCTGCGGATTGGGCACGCGCTCGGAGGGGGGATTTGTGCCCATGTCGAAAGGAGTCGCCCGGGCATCTTCCACGCCTAGTAGTTTGGCGACGGCAGCCGTCAGTTGGTCTAGTTCGAGGGGATGCCCGACAATCCGAAAGACTGTCGTCAGCAGTTCGTCCATCTCAAGGCGTTCAAGGGCTACGTTCCGCAGCCGTACGGACAGGGTTTCCATCAGAACGCTCAAGGGCTGTGTGTCTGCGGCAAACTGCGCAGCGCCTTCCCACTCGGCCAGCCCTGACAGCCAGCCTCTGTTCCCTTCCTTCCACAGGGCAAGTCCAGCGCGTCTCGTCAGGCAATAACGAATCTTGTCTTTCAGCTTTCGGCGTTGCGGAAACTTCCGGCGCAAGTATTCGTCGCAGGCGTTGCGCGCGGAGGCGGCGACGTAGCTCCTGAGATTAGTCAGGGACTTATCATCAGGATGCCTTTTGAAGTCGAGGAGTCGTCCCAGCAAGCGCAGCTGTATCTCGTGATAGGCTTCGTCCATGTCCGGGTCTCGATAACCGCCTTCCCTGGGGTCGAAGTACCATTGCATTTTTAGCCGGAGTATTTGTCTGATGACCGGGCTGATGTGCTCTTCGAGGAGCTGGCTAAGGAGCAGCTCCTCATCTTCCTTCGCGGCCGCCTTCAGGAATGGCAGCAGCAAAATATCAACCTCAGCCGGGATGACTTGCGCTTTATCTTTTAAACTCATTGCGCGTACCCCTACGCACGGCTGAGCGGCTACCTCGTTAAAATGTGCTCGCCGGATGCGACCCATCTCACGGCGCATTCTACACTCTTCGGGAATTATACTTGTAAGTCACGATAAACCCTGACCAGTATAGGTAATTATCATACTAAGTCTTAACCAGCACCCGCGAGGCCGACGATGCGTAGGCTGTGTTGCAGCAATCGCCCTTGAGCTGTAATCCGCCCTCCAGTTCGGCCATCACGCTCCGGGAAATATACCCTTGAAAAGGATAAGCCCTCGTTCAAGTGGCGACACTTCGAGCAGTCGCTCATCCTGTTGTGCGTTAGATGGTACTGTCGCCATCACCTTTCTTATCGCGATGTCGAAGAGATGATGCGAGAGCACAGACTCGACGTGGGTCACTCAACCGTGTTTCGGTGGGTACAACGTTATGCGCCGGAAATCAACAAACGTATCCCTCAGCATTTGAAGATGAGTGGCACGTCTTATAGGGTGGATAAAACATACATCAAGGTCGGGAAATCGTGTAAACATCTCTCATCATCAGTAACATCTCTTTCTTATGCCATAAGGCAGGCGGGGGCTACTGACAAAATCGCGGTGGAGTTAACGCCAACGGAATCGCGGTGGGTAGACATCCGTAAAGGGGAGTGTCTAAATCAAGGTTGTATTGTAAGCTGTGCGCATGAGTCAATGTCCGCACTGCCAATCAACAGAAGACCAAACCACCTATGGGCGCACCCTGCGCGGCAGTCAGCGTTATAAATGCCGCCAGTGTGCTCGCGT
>DASPJG010000266.1:0-2011 GCA_035628755.1 Pyrinomonadaceae bacterium | reverse complement strand
TGCCACCTGCGTCTCGGCCACGAGATGACCGTGAAGATGCTCGACGATCTGAAGACGCTCGGTTTCAACTACGCGACGCGCGCGGGCATTTCCATCGGCATTGACGATCTCGTCACGCCGGATGCGAAGAAAGTCCTCGTCGGTCAGGCCGACAGCGACGTGATCGAAGTTGACAAGCAGTATCGCGACGGCGTCATCACGAACGGCGAGCGTTACAACAAGATCATCGCCATCTGGTCGGAAGTGACCGACAAGGTCGCCAAAGAGATGTTCAAGGCGATGGACAGGCGCGAGAAGGATTCCGGCGAGTTGAACCCGATCCTGATCATGTCGGATTCGGGCGCGCGCGGTACGGCGCAGCAGATTCGCCAACTCGCGGGCATGCGCGGCTTGATGGCGAAGCCTTCGGGCGAAATCATCGAGACGCCGATTCGTTCAAACTTCCGCGAAGGCTTGAACGTGCTCCAATACTTCATCTCGACACACGGCGCGCGCAAAGGTCTTGCGGACACGGCCTTGAAAACTGCCGACTCCGGCTATCTCACGCGTCGCCTCGTTGACGTGGCGCAGGACGTGATCATCAGCGAGCCGGACTGCGGCACGCTGCGCGGCATCTCTTCGACGGCCATCGTCGAAGGCGGCGAAGAGATCGAGAGCTTGCGCGACCGCATCGTCGGGCGCACGGCTCTAGACGACGTGATCGACCCGGTCGAGGGGCGCATCATCGTAGGCGCGGGCGAAGAGATCAACGAAGACGTGGCGGCGGAAATTCAGCGTTCCGGCGTGCAGCGCGTGCGCATCCGTTCGGTGCTCACCTGCGAGTCGCGGCGCGGCGTCTGCATCAAGTGCTACGGGCGCAACCTCGCGACCGGCAAGCCCGTGGACATCGGCGAGGCGGTGGGCGTGATCGCCGCGCAATCAATCGGCGAGCCGGGCACGCAGCTCACGATGCGCACGTTCCACATCGGCGGCACGGCGCGCCTCGAAGAGTCTTCCAAGCACGAAGCGCGCACCGACGGCACGATTCACTACGTCGAGTTGCAGACGGTCAAAAACCGCAAGGGCGAGATCATCGCCATGAACCGCAACGGCGCGCTCACCATTCACGACGAGCGCAACCGCGAGGTGGCGCGCTTCCAGATCGTCTACGGCGCGCACCTGCACGTCGAAGAGGGTCAGCGCGTCAAGCAGGATCAACTGCTGGCGACGTGGGACCCGTTCACCTTCTCGATTCTCACGGAGGTGGCGGGCAAGATTAAGTATCAGGACTTGAAGGAAGGCGTCACGGTCGATGAACAGGTGGACGAGGTGACAGGCCAGTCGCGCCTCGTCGTCAAGGATTCGCCTGACGAGAAGAAGCAGCCGCGCTTCGAGATTCGCAGCCTCGGCTCGAACAAAATCCTGAAAACTTACCAGATGCCCGTGCGCGCCAACCTGATGGTCGGCGACGGCGACGAAGTCGAGCCGGGCGATATTATCGCGAAGATTCCGCGCGAAACGACGAAGACGAAAGACATCACGGGCGGTCTGCCCCGCGTCGTCGAGTTGTTCGAAGCGCGCAAGCCGCGCGAGACGGCCATCATGTCGGAAATCGACGGCATCATCAAACTCGGCCCCATCGCAAAGGGCAAGCGCAAATTGATCGTCGTCGGCAACGACGGCGAGGAGCGCGAGTATGACATCCCGCGCGGCACGCACATCAACGTGCAGGAAGGCGACCGCGTGCGCGCCGGAGAGGCGTTGATGGACGGCCCGCTGAACCCGCACGACATCTTGCGCGTGCTCGGCATGAACCGTTTGCAGGAGTACATCGTCAACGAGATTCAAGAGGTCTATCGCCTGCAAGGCGTGAACATCAACGACAAGCACATCGAAGTGATCGTCCGTCAGATGTTGCGCTGGGTGAAGATTCGCGAAGTTGGCGACACGGAATTCCTGCTGGACGAGCAGGTTGATCGCTTCCGCTTCACGGACGAAAACGCCCGTGTGGCCGAACTGGAAGACGGCGGCG
>DASPJG010000265.1:0-2621 GCA_035628755.1 Pyrinomonadaceae bacterium | reverse complement strand
TTTGCCACCGTGCCTTTCAGATTATCGAGCGACCACGTTGCCGCCTTTTCTTCGCGGATAAACCTGCCCTGCTCGTCGAAGAGGCGGACGCGGAAGTTCGCCGTCTCTCCCGGCTTGATGATCAACTCGGTCGGGGAGACCTGCACCCACGTCGCCGCGCGGTTCGGGTTCGGCAGCCCTTCGACCGGGGCGGCCTGCCGCGCGGCGGGCGCGTTCGACTTCTTGCCGATGGCATAGAGGTTCGAGTCGGTGGCGAAATAGATGCGCCCGTTCGAGACGGCGGGCGAGGCGATAATCGCTTCGGGCTGTTGCTCCGTGCCGAGTTGATCCGAATCGAGTATCTCGCAGCCCGTCGCGGTGGGTTTCAGGATGAAGAACTTTCCGTTCTCCGTGCCGACGTAAATTTTGCCGTCGGCGAGGACGGGCGAGGATTTCTGGATCGTGCCGAGGTTTTGCAGCCAGATTTGCCTGCCCGTGTTCAGGTCGAAGGCGGCGATGTTCGCGCCATTGTCAACTTGATAAAGCCTTTCGCCGTCGATGACGGGCGAGGAGTAGCCGCCCTGCCAGCCGATCTTGCTCCACTTGACCTGCTCCTTTTTAAGCTCGCCCTTCGCCGTCGCGTCGAGCGCGGCGATCATGCCCATCTCGTTCGATTCGAGGTTCTCTTCGCTGTGCGTCACGATGGCGAGATTGCGATAGACGACCGCGCCCGTGTTAAGCCCGCGCTTCGAGATTTCGTACTTCCAGACCGGCTCGCCCGTCTGCGGCTTTATGGCGTGGACGACGCCGTCGCTCGCACCTTGAATCAAAAGGCGCGTGCCGTTGATGTCGGCGATGATGGGCGCGGCGTAGGTGGTGTCGTAGGGGCGACCGCCGGGCGCGCTGACCCAGATGGTTTCGCCCGTGCGTTTGTCGAAGGCCATGAAGCGATGCGCGCCGCGCGCGTGTTCGCCCCACATCGCCGTGACGCCGCTCGTGATGACGAGGTCGCCGTCAATGATGGGCGAGACGGTGCGCCCGCCGTGCGTGGTCAACAGGCCGAAGTCTTCGCCGAGCGAACGCTCCCAGATAACTTTCCCGTCGCGCGACAGGGCGACGAGAGTGCCGCCGACGCCGAAGGCGTAGACGTTGCCCGACGCCGGGTCGCCCACGGGCGAAGCCCAGCCGACGCGGTGCGGCGGCACGTCCGACAGGTAGACGTTGAAGCGATGCTCCCAGAGAAGTTTCCCGGTGTCGGCGTCGAAGCACATGACGCGCTCCTGCAAGGTCTCGCCCTTGCCCGCCGTGTTGACGAGATAGACGCGCTCGTTAAACACGATGGGCGCGGAGCGTCCGCCGAAGGGAGCTTTCCAGGCGAGGTTCTCGCCCGCGGGCGACCAGCGCGAGGGCAGATTTTTTTCGGGCGAGACGCCGTCACGCAAGGGGCCGCGCCATTCAGCCCAGTCGCCCGCGAGGGCGCGTGTCGGCGTGGCGAGCGCGAGCGACAAAATGAACAGAGCGAGTGCGAAACGCTGCAAGAGAGGAACGTACATGGTCAGTTTTACCTTAGGCGGTTGATCGAATTGCAATTCTTCCGTACAGATACGCAAGCGAGAAATTTTTGTTGCCGCCGGGCGGGAAGTTTTTCTTGACTCTCACGCGTGCGCGCCACATATTATGTCGCGCTTTATCGAGCGAGGCAAACCCGCCTCTTGCAACCTGCCCGCCCGGTTAGACGTAAAAGCTACGGGCAAACTTCAATTCCGCGTGCGGCGGCGAGACTTGGCCGACCCGGCAATCCATAAAAGATCATTTCGCGATCCGAAAAAATGTAACAACGGGAAACCTCCCGACATCGAGAGCCTTACGAAGAGGTGAATCTATGACGCGCCAGAGAATTTTTTTGTTGTCTCTCCTGCTGCTCTTTCTGCCCGCCGCGGCGCACGCCGCACGCCCCGCGCAAGACCAAAACGAACAACTCTTTGAGGCCGCCCGCAAGGGAGACGTGGCGACCGTCAAGGCTTTGCTCGACCGCGGCGTTGACGTGAACACGAAGTTTCGCTATGGCGCGACCGCGCTCTCTTACGCTTCGGACAAAGGCCATCTTGAAGTCGTCAAACTACTGCTCGAACGCAAGGCCGACGTGAACGTCAAGGACACTTTCTACGGCGCGACGCCGATCATCTGGGCGGCGCAAAAGGGGCACGCGAAAATAGTCGAGGCTCTGATCGCCGGCGGCGCGGAAGGGCGCGAGGATGCGTTGCAGATCGGCGCGGGGGAGGGACAGTTGGAACTCGTCAAAGTGGTGCTCGCCGCGGGCGGCCTCAACGCGGAGGCGTTGACGGGCGCGCTCTCCGCCGCGACGCGCGCCAAGCATGCCGAGATCGTCGAAGTTCTGACGAAGGCCGGAGCCATGCCGCCGCCCGCCGCCGATTTTCAGGTGGATGCCGAAACGCTCAAAACTTACGCGGGCACTTACAAATCGCCCGCCGGTAACGACTTCGCCGTCGCCTTGAAGGACGGCAAACTCGTCGCCGGGCCGCCGAGCCAGCCACTCACCCTCGGCGCGTTCGACAAGACGCGCTTCCGCCCTCTGGAACTCGACGGCGTGACCATCACCTTCAACGTCGAGAACAACACGG
>DASPJG010000264.1:0-5064 GCA_035628755.1 Pyrinomonadaceae bacterium | reverse complement strand
GGCTGGGAGGAGATGACGCAGACGGTGGCTCGCGTCTACCACGCGCTGCCCGCCCGGGAGAGAGAGCGCTGCGCCGTCTTCGCGCGCAACTACGGCCAAGCCGGGGCCATCGACTTCTTCGGCCCGCGACACGGGCTGCCCAAAGCCATCGGCAAGCACCAGAACTATTTCCTGTGGGGGCCGCGCGACTACACGGGCGAGTGCGTCGTCACTTACGGCGAGCGACAAAAGGACGTGGAGAAGTCTTTCAACCGCTGCGAGCTGGCCGCCACGTTCACGCACCCGTACGTCCTGCCGCACGAGAACGAGCAGCCAATCTTCGTCTGTCGCGAGCCTAAACGCCCGCTCAAAGAAATCTGGCCGCAAGTGAAGTGCTATAGCTGCTGAAGCCGGGCGGGATTCCGAAGAAGTAGAAGCGGGCCGAGGCGAGCGGGCAAAGGAGAGCGCCGCCACTCAAGTCGAACTTGAGTGGCGGCGCTAGTTCGTTAAGCGCGCCGTCGCACTTGTGCGGGCCGCGCGCGCCCGCGCCCACAATCGTCAGTCGCCCGCCGGCGCGGACTCCGCCTCTGCGACGTTCGAGACCACTTCGCCGTCGGGCATGATGATCGACTGCTGATCCTCCGAGACGCGCTCGCCCTCGATGGTGATGGCCTCGCCGGTGGCGACGGGCACGGGCAGGTTGTCTAAAAACCTTTCGGCGTCGATTGCCGCCATGCAGCCCGTGCCGGCGGCGGTGATGGCCTGGCGGTAGAAACTGTCCTGCGCGTCGCCGCAGGCGAAGACGCCGGGGATGTTGGTCGCCATCGAGTGGCCGTTCGTCTTGAGATAGCCGATGTCATCCATCTCCAGCCAGCCTTTGAACATGTCTGTGTTCGGCTTGTGGCCGATGGCGATGAAGACGCCTTCGCAATCGAAAATCGTCTCCTCGCCCGTCACGTTGTTGGAGAGCCGCACGCCGGTCACGCCCGACTCCGGCGTGCCGATAATCTCAAGCACGTCGGTGTTCCAGATGAAACTAATCTTCTCGTTTTTCATCGCCTTGTCCTGCATGATCTTCGAGGCGCGCAGGGTGTCGCGGCGATGAATGATGGTGACGGACGAGGCGTAGCGCGTGAGGAAGGTGGCCTCCTCCATCGCGGTGTCGCCGCCGCCGACGACGACGATCTTTTTGCCTTTGAAGAAGAAGCCGTCGCAGGTGGCGCAGGCCGAGACGCCGAGGCCGCCGAGGCCGTGCGGCGCGGGCGCTTCGCCGGGGATGCCGAGCCACTTCGCCGATGCGCCCGACGCGATGATAAGCGTCTCGGCCTTAACCGTGTGGTCGGAGGTGTAGAGCGTGAAGGGGCGTTCGGAGAGGTCAACTTTGTCAATCCAGGAGACGAGAAACTCCGTGCCGAAACGCTCCGCCTGCGCGCGAAACTGCTCCATCAATTCCGGCCCCTGAATGCCTTCGGCGAAGCCGGGATAGTTCTCGACCTCCGTGGTGATGGTCAGTTGGCCGCCGGGTTGCGGGCCTTCGATGACGAGCGGTTTGAGGTCGGCGCGCGCCGCGTAAATGGCCGCCGTCAACCCGGCGGGGCCGGAGCCGATGATCACCACTTCTTTATGCAAAATTTCTTGAGTCATCTCGCTGTTCGTCGCCCTCCTTCGGGACGTTTTCGCGCTTGCGCGCGCCTTAATCACCCATTTGCATGTAGCCTTTTCGCTTGCGCGTATAGTATAACTCTCTGCGCTGGATGTAGTCGAATCAGACCATGCGGGCGCGGGCGCGGACGAATTTTCTGATCGTCAACCACCGAAGATGCGCGCCGGAAACTTTAGTGACATTGGACTCACCGGGAAGCACAAGCATCGCTAGTCCGACCATAGAGACAGTCGCCGTGCTCGGCGCGGGCACGATGGGACACGGCATCGCGCAGGTGGCCGCGCTCGTCGGCTATCGCGTCGTGCTGCGCGATGTGGAGCGGGAATTTCTCGTGCGCGGCCTGCGCGCCATCGAGGACAATCTCGACAAAGGCATCCGGCGCGGTAAGACCACCGAAGCCGAACGCGACATGGTGCTGCAACGCATCCGCGGCGCGACGAACCTCTCCGAAACTTCTCATGCAGACCTCTTTATCGAAGCCGTCCCGGAACGCATGGAGTTGAAGCAGGAGACCATACGCGAAGTCGAGCAGGTGGCGGAGCGTGATTTCATCTTCGCAACCAACACTTCTTCGCTCTCGATCACGGAGATCGCCAGCGCAGCCCGCCGTCCCGAACGCGTCGTCGGCATGCACTTCTTCAACCCCGTCCACATCATGCGCCTCGTCGAGATCGTCGTCGGCTCGGAAACGAGCGAGGAGACGATTGAGACGGCGCGCGCCGTCGGGCGGCGGATGAAGAAAGAGCCGATCACCGTGCGCGACGTGCCGGGTTTCGCGTCGAGCCGTCTGGGCGTGGCTTTAGGGCTGGAAGCGATGCGGATGCTGGAGCAGGAGGTAGCCAGCGCGAAAGATATAGATACCGCGATGGAACTCGGCTACAATCACCCCATGGGGCCGCTGCGTCTAACCGATCTGGTCGGCCTCGATGTGCGCCTGAATATCGCCGAATACCTGCATCGCACTCTCGGCTCCGAAACCTTCCGCCCGCCGGAAATTCTGCGGCGCATGGTCGCCGCCGGAAGGCTCGGCAAAAAAAGCGGCGAGGGCTTCTACAACTGGAACGAGGAGGAAGTAAGCAGTAAGCAGTAAGCGGTGAGCAGTCTAACGAACTGCTCCGTTCATCACTACCCGTCAAACGAGACCGCTCCGCTACTTACCGCTCACTGCTCACTGCTTACGTTTATGACGACGCCGACCAACGAAGAGAGACGTTTCGCGCTGCGCATGTCGCTGCGCCTGCCCATCGTCGTCTCCGGTCGCGCGGAGGACGGCGCGGCGTGGAGCGAACCGACCGAGACGGACGACATCTCCACCACCGGCGCGCTCTTCCACCTCAACCAGAAAGTCACGCGCGGCGAGCAACTCTACCTGCGCGCGCACCGCCCGGACGGCGCACCCATCGAAGTCACCGCCCGCGTCGTGCGCATCGCCTCGGCCATCTACGGCACGGCACGCATCGGCGTCCACATTCTCGAACCCACGGAAAACTGGCTCCGCCTCTTCGTCTCGTGGGTCGCCGACGATCACGGCGCGCCGCCGGAAGAACAATAAAAGCCGTAAATCGTGAATCGTAAATCGTGAATAGATAAAAACTGCTTTCTTCTATTCACGATTTACGATTCACGATTTACGAGGAGAAGATATGTCGCAATCATACGAAACTTTGCTGGTCGAGCGGCGCGAGCGCGTCGCCATCGTGACGATCAACCGCCCCGAGAAGCGAAACGCCTTGAACATCCAGACGCGTGCGGAGGGCGCAGCCGCGCTCGAAGAGTTGCGCGAGGACGATGGCATCCGCGTGGTGGTGTTTACGGGCGCGGGCGATAAGGCGTTCATCGCGGGCGCGGACATCGCGGAGTTTGCGGGGCGCACCGCCGTGACGCAGCGCGACGTGATGACCGGGCGTTCGCTGTTCACCGCCATTGACACTTTCCCGAAACCCGTCATCGCGATGATCAACGGCTACTGCCTCGGCGGCGGCTGCGAACTCGCGCTCGCCTGCGACCTGCGCATCGCCAGCGAACGCGCCTCCTTCGGCCAGCCTGAAATCAACCTCGGCATCATCCCCGGCGGCGGCGGCACGCAGCGGCTCACGCATCTCGTCGGCGAGGGCAAGGCGATGGAGTTGATCCTGACGGGCGAGATCATAGACGCACAGACCGCCTATAGCTACGGCCTCGTCAACACGGTGGTTGCCGCCGCAGAACTCGAAGCGAAGACGATGGAGATCGCCAACCGCATCGCGGAGAAGAGTCCCATTGCGCTGCGCATGGCGAAGGAAGCCGTCAAGACCGCCTCGCGCGCCTCGCTCGACGAAGGCTTGCGCCGCGAGATCGATCTCTTCGCACTCTGTTTCTCCAGCGAAGACAAGGACGAAGGCGTCACGGCCTTCCTCGAAAAACGCAAGCCGGAATTCAAGGGGCGATAGCTCCTGCGGCAAACAGACAATTCAATTTCCACGCATCGAATCCGGGCGCGCGACAGGCTTCTTCAGCGGCGTCGCGCCTGCGCCCGGCGTCGCGCTCAAAGCGCGCACGCAACGTGAACCGGGCACGGCCAAACACCTCGCGGGCTTAAACCCCGCCGACGTCCATCAACTTCAGAGCGCGGGAGAAAGTTACCTCGTCTTGAAGATCATCATTTCGCTCGCGGGCATCTTGTTGGCGGCCATCGGCGGCGTGATGGCCTACCGCGCGGCCTTCATCGCCCCCCACGCGGCGGTCGTCATAACCGAGACAAGCACGCGCGAGATGCCGGACATCTGGCGCATCCTCGCCGGGCTCGCACTCCTCGTCGCCGGGGCGTGCCTCGCCTTCTTCGCCCTCCGCCCGCGCCGTCGCCTGTAACCCACGCTCGAAGACTAACCCGCGCTTGACGACTTTTCGCGCCCTAAGCTACTCTCTCCACTCGTCGTCCACACGGCACAATCAACCAAGGGGCCGTAGCTCAGCTGGGAGAGCGCATGACTGGCAGTCATGAGGTCAGGGGTTCGATCCCCCTCGGCTCCACCATTTTCTACAATAACTTAGGGGCAGCCACATGGCTGCCCCTAAGTAGTTTGAGTCACTATTGTGTCATGCCCGCTTGAATAGCACCTTTTCGGTCTTCTCAGTTGTAAATTGCTGTGTAAGGTATAAGTGCGATAATTAATGAACGAGACCCTTGAGTTCTGCTGTCCTGTTCATTACCTTACGCCAAGGTATGCGTTATGAGAGATTAGTCCTAATCAATAAATGAGAATACCTGTAGTAACATTTTAATTAACATTGCTCCTATTCTCGGTAGTGATTGAGAATTTATGATGGAGGCCCGAACAGGCTACTCTGTGAAGTGTGTGCTTTGCAGAAATAACCTGTCCGAGTTGTGCCTCGCGGCACGTAGTTAAGAATGGCACAACTCGCAACCGAAAACAAAAGTACCT
>DASPJG010000263.1:0-11013 GCA_035628755.1 Pyrinomonadaceae bacterium | reverse complement strand
CGACGCCAACGTCACGCCCGCTTCGGGGGCGACCCCGTGAAGCAGAGTCTCTATCTGGAAACGTCGGTCGTCGGGGCGTATCTCGACAACGGCGAGCCGTTCCGGCGCGACCTGACGATCCGCTGGTGGGAGCATGAGATGTCGGAATACCGCTCGACCATCTCGCCGCTCGTTGCGCGCGAACTCGAACGCCTGCCCGAACCTCACCGCACGGCCTACTTGAAACTCGTCGCGCCGCTCGAACAACTTGAGATGACGGACGAGGCCACCATCCTCGCCGAAGGCTACATCTCGCGCGGCATCTTTCACCGCAAGTACATCGCCGACGCCCTGCACGTCGCGGTTGCCTCCGTGCATAAAATAGATTATCTAGTTACATGGAACTTCGGACATCTGGCGAACGTGCGCAGACAGGCGCGCATCCGTCTCTTCAACACCGCCGCCGGATTCTTTGTCCCGATGATCGTCACGCCGGAGTTTCTGGTGTCTGAGTTGACCGAGAGACAGGATTCGTGAATCCTGAATTCTGCATCGTGAATAGAAAAGATCGTTTTTATCCGTTCACGATTTACGATTCGTGATTTACGATTTACTATTCAACAGCTATGTATCGCAAGCCGAGATTTCTGGAAGAACTGCACGCCATCCGCGAGGAGATGTCGCGCGAGGCCGATTACGACGTGGAACTGTTCGCGGAGATGACGCGCACCGGCGTGCAACCCGAACACGGCCCCGAGCGCAACATCCGTGGCTTCAAAAGTCGCGCGCCGCGCGCGGACGAGGGTAAAGTGAAACCCATTCAACAGCGAAAGCGAGCCGCGAGATAAATGGCAGGCGGCGAGTGACGCATGACAGGGCGTAAAAGCAAACTGCCCGCACTCGTCACCCATCGCCGCCACTCATAAAAGGTATGGAAGAGACTTTTGAAGCCATCGGGCTGGATGTGCCGAGCGAACGCGATTTCAATCATCTCGCGGAGCGCGCGGGCGATCAGGGTGAGCCGTCGCAGTTGCTCAGGCGCGGCGCGGTTCTGCATGGCCGCTGCTGGAAACTGGGCGAAGGCTTAGAAGTCTGGACGGTGCTCTACGAATCCGGCACGGGCGACATCTTCTACGCCGATTGCCGCCCCGGCTTTCGCGCGCGCTACACGCAGCGCATCAGCCCCTGGGCTTTGACCGAGTATGACGAAGAGGGCGAGGCCATCGTCCACGGCTACTGCGACGGGACGGAGACCGAAGTGCTCTTCGAGTTGCAGAACCTGACGGAAGTGGGCTTCGAGGGTTTCAACGGGCAGGAGTTGCACGTCGGCCTGTGCGGGCTGGCTTATCGCGCCCGCGTCTGTTCGCGTGAGGAGCGACCGCGCTGGCAGGCTTTGGAAGAGTGTGCGCCGGCGCGCGCCGCCCACGAAAACGATTGGAGCCTGTGTGGGCGCGTGCTCTCGTTCAAGCCGCTGCGCAACCCGCTCTCCGGCGGCGAACTCTACTGGGCTTATCTCGACCTCGGCCACTTCAAACTCGAAGTGCTCATCAATCAACGCTCTCTGCGCGGCGGCGCGCTCTGTGTCGGCGCAACGCTCGCCGCCGATGTCTGGCTGCAAGGCCACGTCCTCGACCGCCGCGCCCTCCAATCACGCTACGAAGGTCTCGACCGCGCCACCACTCAAGCCCAACTCTGGACACGGCTCAGGCGTCGCAACTAGCATGAGATTCGCGCGATAGTTAAGGGAAGTTCAGTTCGAATGCCAGTCTTCAAGCGTCTCGTCCTTGCCGCCGTCGTCCTCTCCATCCTCGCCGCCGTCGGTCTCTATTTTTTTAACCAGTATTGGATTCATCGCTTCGACCCGCTCATCGCGCGGCAGGCCAGCGTCTACCAACTCGACCCCGACCTCGTGTGGAGCATCATTTACGAAGAGACCTATTTCAGCCCGTGGAAGATCGGCGAGGACGCAGAGATCGGGTTGATGCAGGTGACGCCCACGGTGGGGCGCGAGTGGGCGGCGGAGACCAGGATGCGCGAACTTGCGCAGCAAATGTCGCGCGACCCCAGAAGCGTGCTCGCCGAACCGGAACGCAACATACAGGTCGGCTGCTGGTATCTGGAAAAAATCTCGAAAGCCTACCGTGACCTGCCCGACGCGGAGACGCGCATGATCGCCGCCTACAACGCCGGGCCGAGCCGCGCCGCCGAGTGGAACCGCGTCGCGCCCAATCAAACGCCGCTCACCTCCGCGCAGTTCATCGAACGCATTGACATCCCCTCCACACGCGCCTACGTCTCCTCCATCCTCGCGCGCTACCGCGAACTGAAAGATGCCAAAGGCGTCGGGCGACCGCAGAAGTGACCTACAGGCAACTGCTCAGGGGCAACGCCAACTTTCGACACCTGTGGTCGGGGCAGGTCGTCTCCGAGATCGGCGACTGGCTCAACAACATCGCCGTGCTTGCCCTCGCGCTCGAACTCGCGGGCGCGGGGCGACAGGGACGCGCCATCGCCATATACGCCATCGCGCGCCACCTGCCGCTCTTCCTCTTCGGCCCCATCGCGGGAGTCGTCGTTGACCGCACGGATCGCCGTCGCGTCATGATCTGGGCAGACGTGGCGCGCGCCGTGCTCGCCGCCGGTTTCCTGCTCGCGCAGGCGTTCTCGTCGCTCCCGTTGATCTACATGGTGGGCGCGTCGCTTTTCGCCGTCTCGGCTTTTTTCAACGCGGCCAAGCGGGCGACGATTCCCGTCATCGTGACGGAGACGGACGAACTGCTCGGCGCAAACTCGCTCTCGGCTTCGACCACCGCCGCCACCATCGCCGTCGGCTCCGCGCTCGGCGGCCTCGTCGCCACCTTCATCAGCCGCGACCTCGTTTTCGTCCTCAACGCTTTCACCTTTCTCGCCTCCGCCCTGTTGATCAGCCGCATCCGCCTGCCCGCGCCCGACAGACGCGAGCCGGAGCCGCCGGAGCGTCCGCCCGTCGCCACTCAGGCGGCTGGCCTCGCTGCCACCCAGACGTTTGATTTCGCGTCGGCGGCGACTCCCGAACCTTTTGTCAACGCGCCGCTCCGCGCCCGGACGCACAGGCGCATCTCCGGCGGGCTGCGCCGCGCGCTGTTCGAGTTTCAAGAGGGCTTGCGCTACGTGAGGCGCGACGGAGTGCTCGCCGCCGTCTTTCTCGTCGCCGCCGGTTGGGGCTTAGGCAACGGCGTGGCGCGTGCGCTCTACAGCGTCTTCGGCGCGCGGCTCGGCGAGTTGACGGCATCGGCATGGGCGGCTCGCCCGCGCGACTTCGGCATCTCCGTGTTGTTCGTCGCGATGGGCGTCGGCGGCGTGCTCGGCGCGCCCGTCGCGCGTCGCTTCAACGCGGCGGGCGATAGTCTGGGCGCGCGCATGGGTCGCTCGCTCGTGCTGGACGGCTGCGGCCTCGCCCTCTTCACCGTGATGCCGAATTTGTGGACGGCGAGCCTCGTGCTCATCGCACGCGAGATGAATTTCGCCATCTGGTGGACGGCGCAGCAGACGCTCGTGATGCGCCACACAGACAACGCTTATGCCGGTCGAGTCTTCGCTTCTTACGAAACTCTGACGACGCTGATGATGGTCTCTTCCATGTATGCGGCGGGCGCGGGCGCGGACGCGTTCGGCATCCGACCCGTAGCCGCGGCGGGCGGTTTTATGATTGCCTTTTCCGGCCTCCTGTGGTTTCTACTCAGACGAAGACACCGTAAACGCGCGCCTGCCGCAACCGACGCGCAACACCTTTCGACATGAACTCACTCGACTCGACACCGGACAAAATCCAACCCGTCAAACTCTACTGCGCCCGCTGGGTCGTTCGCCCCGCGATGCCCGCGCTGGAGGACGGCGCGGTCGCCGTCGAAGGCACGCGCATCGCAGGCGTCGGGGCGCGTGCGGAGATGGCCGCGCAGTTTCCAGAGGCCGCGTGCGAAGATTTCGGCGCGGCGGCGATCATCCCCGGTCTGGTGAATTGTCATACGCATCTGGAACTCACCGCGATGCGCGGTTATCTCGAAGACGTGGAGGGCGACTTTTTCGCTTGGCTGCGCAAACTGACCGTCGCGCGCACGACGCGCATGACGGCGGACGACTTGCGCGTGTCGGCGACATGGGGCGCAATCGAGGCGGCGCGTGCGGGCGTGACGTGCGTGGGCGACGCTTCCAGCTACGGCGATGCGAGCATGGCCGCGCTGTGCGACGTGGGCTTGCGCGGCATTGTCTATCAGGAAGTGATTAGCCCGGACGCGCGCGTGGCCGACGAACTGTTGTCGAAGTTGCGCGCGGACATAGCGCGGCTGCGCGAGTCGGAAAACGGACTCGTGCGCGCAGGCGTCTCCCCGCACGCGCCTTTCACCGTGAGCGAGAAGTTGCTCGCGGGCGTCACCGATTATGTTCTCGCAGAGCATCTGCCGCTGATGATTCACGCGGCGGAGTCGGCGGCGGAGGACGAGTTGTTAAAGCACGGGCGCGGCGCGTTTGCCGAAAGCCTCGCCGCGCGCGGCATCGAATGGCGTTCGCCCCGCATGTCGCCAATTCAATATCTCTCGAAGCGCGGGGTGCTCGCGACGCGCCCGCTGCTTGCGCATTGCATGCGGGTGGACGAGTCAGACATCGAAACGATCAGAGAAGCGCGCGCCTCCGTCGCGCATTGCCCGAAGTCGAATCTCAAGCTCGGCCACGGCCACGCGCCGTTTGCGCGGATGTCGGAACTCAGCCGCGGCTTCGGCAGCGATTCCGTCGCGAGCAACAACACCTGCGACCTGCTCGAAGAGGCGCGCTTCGCCACGCTGCTCGCGCGCCTCCATCCGAACGAAGCGGGCGGCGAACTCTACACCGCCGAACACGCTCTCGCGGACGCCACACGCGGCGGCGCGCTCGCCCTCGGCTACGAGGCACGCAGCGGCGCTCTCGACGCAGGCGGCGAAGCCGATCTCGCCATCGTCAAACTCGACGGCGCGCACCATCTCCCCGTCTACGACCCGGCGCGCGCGCTCATCTTCTCCGCTTCGGCGCGCGACGTTGTGCTCACAATGGTTGCAGGCCGCGAAGTCTACCGAGATGGCCGCGTCGCCACCGTGGACGAAGAACGCCTGCGCGCCCGCATGGCCGAGATCAAGGAGAAAGTGAATCTTGAATAGATTTAAAAGCCGTGAATCGTGAATCGTAAATCGTGAATAGAAGAAGCCCGTCTTAATCTATTTACGATTCACGATTCACGATTTACGATTCTTTACTATGAATGTACTCGTACTCAACTGCGGCAGTTCGTCGGTGAAGTTTCAATTGATCTCGACCGACCTTGAGCGGATCGCGTCGAACACGGACAGGCGTCTGGCGCGCGGCATGGTGGAGCGCATCGGGGGCGAGTCGATCATCACTTTGCAGGCCGAGGGCAGCGGCACGCCGAAGCGTTCGACCGCGCCGCTCAGGGATACGCGCGCCGCCGTCGAGTTGATTATCCGCTGGGTCACTTCCGAGGGGTCGGGCATCGCGGAGGTGCGTAGCGTGGCCGACATACACGCGGTCGGCCACCGCGTCGTCCACGGGGGCGAGCGGTTCACGCATTCCGTGTTGATTACGGAGGAGGTGCTCGACGGCATAGAGGATTGCATTGACCTCGCGCCGCTGCACAATCCCGCAAACCTGAAAGGCATCGCGGCGGCGCGCGACGTGTTCGGCGCGGGGTTGCCGCAGGCCGCCGTCTTCGACACGGCGTTTCACCAGACCATCCCCGATTACGCTTACCTCTACGCGTTGCCCTATCAACTCTACCGGCGTTACCGCGTGCGCCGCTACGGTTTCCACGGCACGTCGCACCGCTACGTCGCCTATCGCTACCGGCAACTGCTCGGCATCGAGCGAGGGGCGACGAACGTGATCACGCTGCATCTCGGCAACGGGTGCTCGGTGGCCGCCATCAGCGAAGGCAATTCCGTGGACACTTCGATGGGCATGACGCCGCTCGAAGGTCTCGTGATGGGCACTCGCTCCGGCGACATTGATCCGGCGATCATTGATTACATCGCGGCGAAAGAGGGGCTGTCGGCGCAGGAGGTGGAGACGCTTTTGAACAAGCAGTCGGGGCTGCTCGGCATCTCCGGCCTGACCAACGACATGCGCGAATTGCTCGACGAGGAGCGCGAGTCGGACGACCGGCGGGCGCGGCTCGCCATCGAAATCTTCTGCTACCGCGCGCGGAAATATATCGGCGCGTATCTCGCGGCGTTGAACGGCGCGGATGCGGTCGTGTTCACGGGCGGCATCGGCGAAAACTCGGCGGAGATTCGTGCGCGCATCTGCGACGGCCTCCAATGGCTCGGCCTCGAACTCGACGCGGAGCGCAATGCGGCGCACCACGGCGGCTTGCAGGGACGCATCAGCGCAGACTCTTCACGCCTCGCCGCCTACGTCATCCCCACAGACGAAGAATTGCTTATCGCGCGCGACACCGTGCGCTGTCTACAGGGCGCGCCGCAGCGGTACTGAGCGTGTGGCAATAAAGCTGCGAACGAGTTTAAGCAGAAGAAGACACTAAAGAGGGCGCAGAGAGAGTGTGTTAATTAGTCAATACACACTCTCTCTGCGCCCCTTTTGTGCGCGCTCTATCTTTGCGGCGAGTTTGTGAGCCTTCGTTAGCTTTAAGTCTCGCGTTGCTGGTCGCGGATGCGCAGGCGTTTCATTTCCTTGAGTTGTTCGTCGAGCGACATGAGATGAAGGTGGAGAAAGAGTTTGCCTCCCTTGTTGATCTTCGCGCTTTCCGTGAAATCCTTGCGCGCTTCCGCTTCGTTGCCTTGCAGCATGTAGGCGTAGCCGCGCGAGGCATAGGCCAGAGAGGCGAGGCTGCTTTCGGGTTTGAGGGCGAGGCCGTCGGTAAAATCGTTGATCGCGCCCGCGAGGTCGCCGTCAATGATGCGCGCCCGCCCGCGTTTGAAATAGAGGTCTGGGTTGCCCTGATAGCATTCGAGGGCTTTGTTGAAGTCGTAGATCGCGCCGGGCATGTCGAGCTTGTTGGTGCGGATGAAGCCGCGATTGGAGTAGGCTTCGGCGACGCTGCGGTCGTTGCGCACGGAGAGCGGGTCGATGTCGTAAGCCTGATTGAAATCGTCAATCGCGCCGTTGAGATCGCCTTTCGCGCGGCGCGCGCCGCCCCGCTTGACGTAAACTTCGGCGGCGCGCGGTTCGGAATCCAGAGCCTTGCCGTAGTCCTCAATCGCCCCGTCGAGATCGCCTTTGAGGTAGCGCGCGGCGGCGCGCTTGACGTAATCCTTGGCCGTGCGCGGCGTCTGCGCCGGAGTCGAAGCGGCTGCGGAGAGCAGCAATAGAAGCGACAATGCCACAGCTTTCATAATTCACCGACTCCTCACGTGAACCTCAAACCTGTCTGCGGGGAGACCGCAAAAGCCATTAACCGACCGAGTGCGTCTGGGCAGAACCTTAAGTGAGACGCCTTCCCGTTGTCAACGAAATGTGCCGCCCGCCCGTGGCCGGTCAAGTTTATCGCTCCCACGTAGAGATGCGTCCGCAGCCGTCGTGTGAAACGGTTGCGGACGCATCTCTCCATCTCCGTTGTGCGCGCTCTCTACTTTATGGCAGCCGTGATCGCTTCGTCGAAAATCTCCAATGCGACATCAACGTTTTCGCGCGTGAGCGTGAGCGGCGGCGACCAGCGGATGGTGTTCGCGCCCGCTCCGAGGATGATCAGGCCGCGCTCGAAGCACTCCACTTCGATGCGGTCGCGCAAGTCCGGCGCGGCTGTCATCGTGGCGCGGTCTGTGACGAACTCCACGCCGATCATCAGCCCCAACCCGCGCACGTCGCCGATGCAATCGTGCTTCTGTTTCAACCGTTCCAGCCCCTCCTTCAAGTACGCGCCGACCTCCGCGCTGTTCGAGACAAGCCCGTCTTCGAGGAGTTCGATGGTCTTCAGCGCGGCGGCCAGCGCGACGGGGTTGCCGCCGAAAGTCGAGGCGTGCGCGCCCGGCTTCCAGTCCATCAGATCGGCGCGCGCCACGCATGCGCCCACCGGCAGACCCGACGCGATGCCCTTGGCGAGACAGATAATATCCGGGCGCAGATCGTGATGCTCGCTCGCAAACATTTTGCCCGTGCGACCCATGCCGGACTGCACCTCGTCAACGACGAGCATGATGCCGTGCGTGTCGCAGATGCGCCGCAAGCCTTGCAGAAACTCGCGCGGCGCGGGGACGTAGCCGCCCTCGCCCTGCACGACCTCGACGACGATGGCCGCCACCTCTTCGGGCGGCGTCGTCGTCTTGAACAGGCGTTCCTCGATCCATGCGAGACAGGCGCGGCTGACGGTCGCCTCGTCCGTCTGTTCGCCCGTGAACGGGTGACGGAAGGCGTTCGGGTAGGGCACATGCGTCACGTCGAGAACGCTCCGGCGGAAGCCCGAGCGTTGCGCGATCTTGGAAGAGGTCAGCGACAGCGAACCGAGCGTGCGCCCGTGGAAGCTGTTGAAGAAGGCGATAAACTTTTGCCGCCCCGTCGCGTGCATCGCAAGTTTGAGCGCGGTCTCGACGGCTTCCGTGCCGCTGTTGGCGAAGTGCGTGCGCGTCGGCGAAGGCACGGGCACGATCTCGTCGAGTTTGCGCGCGAGTTCGGGCATGTGGCGGTAGTAATAATCCGTGCCGCACATGTGGATGAGCCGCGCGGCCTGATCCTGAATTGTCTTGACGATCTCCGGGTGACAATGGCCGGTCGAACAGACGGCGACCCCGGCGTTGCAATCGAGAAAGACGTTGCCGTCAACGTCCGTGACCCAGACGCCTTCGCCGCGTTCGGCGACGAGTTTGAAAGAAGGGCGCGGGTAAGAGGGCGTGACGTACTGCGCGTCCGCATTGATGATTTCCTGACCCTTCGGGCCGGGCAAAGCGGTTTTGATCTCCGGCCTCTGCGGCGGGGCGATGGTTGACATGTAATTTCTCCTTCGGCGAAACGAAAAGCTGATGCGGGATGCAAGCTCGCGTTTAACATTTGAGACGAGAGTTGCGACGTGCGAGGGCGCGTTGAAGGAAGAAGGCGCGGGGCTACCCGGCGAAGATGTTCGCGCGTTGGTCTTGCGGGCGGAGATGGGAAAGGTACGATTCAAACATGGGAAAACGTTATTCGTCCGTAACCGGCGGCCAGTTGTTTAAGAGTGCTGGTAAACGACCAGAATATTTATCACAAACCATTGGCAACTGACCAACGGCGACGGGCAAGTTCTTAACGGCGTTTCCAGCGCACGCCGTCGCGCGTGTCTTCGAGCGTGATGCCGCGCGCGGCGAGTTCGTCGCGGATTTCGTCGGCGCGCGAGAAGTCGCGGCGGTGGCGCGCCTCCTGCCGTTCGTCAATGAGAGCCTGAATCTCGGCGTCGAGCATCTCGCGCTGCGTCTGGCCGAAGATGTTGAACACGGAATCGAAGCGCGCGATGAGCGCGAGGATGTCGCGCTGGTCGTCGGCGCGCAGCGCGTGGTTATCGAGCGCGGTATTCACCTCGCGCGAAAGATTATGGATGGCGGCGAGCGCGACCGAGGTGTTGAGATCGTCGTCAAGCCCGTTGGTGAACTCTTCGAGGGCGCGCGCGGCGGCGGAACGCATCGCGGGATTGCTGCCCGGTTCGGTGCGCGCTTCTTCGAGGCGGGCGCGGAAGTCTTGCAGGCTCGCGACCGTCTTTTCGTGGCCGCGCAGGCCGTCGAGCGTGAAGTTGATCTGCTTGCGATAGGGCGCGCTGAACAGGGCGTAGCGAATGGCCGAGGGGCTGAAACCCTGCCGCGTGAGATCGCGGAAGGTGTAATAGTTGCCCTTTGATTTGGACATTGACTCGCCGTTGATCTTCAAGTGCTCGCCGTGCAGCCAGTAGTTGACGAAAGGCTTGCCGGTCGCGCCCTCGCTCTGCGCGATCTCGTTTTCGTGATGCGGGAAAATGAGATCGACGCCGCCGCAGTGGATGTCGAAGGTCTCGCCGAGATACTTCATGGACATCGCAGAGCACTCGATGTGCCAGCCGGGGCGGCCACGTCCGAGCGCGGTGTCCCAAGCCGGTTCGTCGGGCGATTTCTGCGCTTTCCAGAGGACGAAATCGCGCGCGTCCTCTTTGTCGTACTTGTCCGTATCAACGCGCTCGCTCGCGCCCGCGATGTTGCCCGCGAAGTTGATCTTCGAGAGTTTGCCGTAGTCCGGGAACGAGGTGATGCGGAAGTAGTAGGAGTCTTCGGACTCGTAGGCGCAGCCGCGCTGCATGAGACTGCGGACGATCTCTTCCATCTCGGCGATATGCTGGGTGGCGCGCGGGGCGATTTCGGGTCGCTGGCAACCGAGCGCGTCGAAGTCCTGCCAGAAGGCTTCGAGGTAGGGCGCGGTGTATTCGTCGAGCGAGACGCCCTTCTGCCCGGCCATCTGGATGATGCGGTCGTCAACGTCCGTGATGTTCGTGACGTGCGTGACGCGATAGCCCTTGAAGATCAGGTAGCGGCGCAGGATGTCAACGAAGACCGACGTGCGGAAGTTGCCGATGTGCGCGAAGTCCCAGACGGTGGGGCCGCAGTTGTACATCGTGACCTCGCCCTCGCGCAGCGGGCGGAATTCTTCGAGTTGACCTGTGAGCGTGTTTTGAAACTTCAACATCTTCGATTGAGCGCGAACGCCCGGAGATGGTTGTCACACGGCGTCGCGGCAAGCGCGACGCGCGTTGTCCGAACCTGAACGTGCGTCTACCTGAGCACGAAGTTATAAGTGAGCGTCCCGGTCATGACGTAGGGCTCGCCTCCGACGCGCAGCGGCCTGAACTCGGCCTGATAGGCGGCCTCTTCGGCTGCCGCCCAGAGCAGGCGGTCGCCGGAGAATGCGCCAGCCGACATTACTTTCCCGTTTTCGTCAACGGCAATCTCCACATGGACTATGCCGGATGCGCGTGCGGCTCTGGCAGCCGCCGGATAGACGGGCGCGGGCTTGTGAATCGCCTTGCCGTCGAGACGGCCACCGGAGAGTTGGCGGAAGAGTCGCGGC
>DASPJG010000262.1:0-11951 GCA_035628755.1 Pyrinomonadaceae bacterium | reverse complement strand
CAGCGGGCAGAGCGGCGCGCGCCGGATTAACGACCGGAGGGCGATTTCACGCGCCGCCCCGTAATCTCATAGCCGCCGCCCACGACCAGCGCGACGGCTTCCGCGTAGGCTTGATGTTCTTCGATGAGGATGCGCGCGGCGAGGGTCTCCGGCGTGTCGGCGTCCAGCACGGGAACGACGCGTTGCGTGATGATAAGACCGCCATCCAAAGTCTCGTCAACGAAGTGGACGGTGCAGCCGCTCACCTTGACGCCGTACTCGATGGCCTGACGTTGCGCGTCGAGACCGGGGAAGGCGGGCAACAGGCTCGGATGGATGTTCAGGATGCGCCCGCGAAAAACTTCGATGAACTGCGGCGACAGCAGCCGCATGAAACCGGCGAGACAGACGAGTTCGATTTCGCGCGCTTGCAGCGCGGCGACGATCTCGCGCTCGTGTTCGGCGCGCGTGCGTCCGGCGCGTTCGATGGCGAGCGTCTCGATGCCGCGTTCCGACGCGCGCTGCAAGCCCTGAGCATCTGCATGGTCGCTCAGGACAAGCGCGATGCTCGCCCCCAGCACGCGCCCGCGCTCGATGGCCTCCGCGAGCGCAACCATGTTCGACCCGCGACCGGAAATAAGGATGGCAAGTCTCAAGTCCCAAGTCTCAAGTTCCAAGTCTCAAGTCCCAAGTCCCAAGTTCCAAGTCTCGAATTTCAAATCTCAAGTTTGAGGTCTCAAGCGCGTATTGACCTGAGACTTGGAACTTGAAACTTGGGACTGTTTTAGACGAATTCCACTGCGCGCCCGCCCGCGACGACACGCCCGATCTCGAAAATCTTCTCGCCGCGCGCTTCGATGTGCGTGCGGACGGTTTGCGCGTCCGCGCCCGCGCAAATGATCACCATGCCGACGCCCATGTTGAACGTGCGGTGCATCTCCGTCTCCGAGACGTTGCCGAGCCGCTGCATGAGCGTGAAGACGGGAAGCTGCGGCCACGAACCGCGCCTGATCTCCACCGCCGTGCCTTCCGGCAGGATGCGCGGGATGTTGTCAACGAGGCCGCCGCCCGTGATGTGCGCGAGACCTTTGAGCGCGCCCGTGTCGAGCAGCCCTTCGAGCGCGGGCAGGTAACTGAGGTGCGGTTCGAGCAACGCCTCGCCTACGGTCATGCCGAGTCCTTCGATATGCGTCGAAGCCTCGTAGCCCGCCACTTCAAAAAAGAGTTTGCGCGCGAGCGAGTAGCCGTTCGTGTGCAGGCCGACGGAAGGCAGTGCGAGCAACACGTCTCCGGCGACGATTGATTTACCGTCAATCACCCGCGCGCGATCAACGATGCCGACGATGAAACCCGCCACGTCGTATTCCCCGGTGGCGTAGAAGCCGGGCATCTCCGCGGTCTCGCCGCCGAGAAGCACGCAGTTGTTCTCCCGGCACCCGCGCGCCATGCCTTCGACGACTTGCGCGATCACTTCGGGCGAGAGCGCGCCGGTGGCGACGTAGTCGAGGAAGAAGAGCGGGCGCGCGCCCTGCACGAGAATGTCGTTGACGCAGTGGTTGACGAGGTCGCGCCCGATTGTGTTGTGCGTGTTCGTCTCGAAGGCGACTTTGAGTTTCGTCCCCACGCCGTCCGCCGAAGCGACGAGGACGGGCGCGCGCATGGAGGGAAACGCGCCGTCGAACATCCCGCCGAAGCTGCCGATCTCGGAGAGCGTGCGCGCGTTGAAAGTGGCGCGCGCCATCTCCTTGATCCGGTCAACGGCCACGTTCGCCGCTTCAATCGAGACGCCCGCGTCGCTGTAGGTGATGGGTTTGGTCATATGAAAGGTGTCAGACGCCAGCCGTCAGCGTTGAGCGGCCGCTTTTGTTTCAGCTAGAGGCCGACAATTGATGGCTCCTTCACAATTTGAAATTCTTCTTGTCCAGCGCGCCGCCGAGGCGTGCGAGACGTTCCTGCATCTTTTTGATCCGGGCTTCCGCGGCGTCGCGTGCGGCGGTCGCGGCCTTGACGGACTTGAGCGTGCGCTCCCCGCTCCGGGCGTCAACGTCGAACTTCAGGAGCAGGTGGTCGCCGTCCGAGTTCGCGTCCTCAGGCAACTGCTCGCGCGGCACGTCGAGTTGCGACTTCGCTTCATCGTCCAGACTGAGCACGGCGATGTCGCCGTCTTCGATGCGGTCGACGACGGCGCGCACTTCGACGACGCCGGAACCTTCCTCGGAACTTTCTTTGAGGTGTGCCATGTGAGTTTACCTGCTGTTCGCCGATTTCGACTTGGGCGACGCCTTCGGCGCGGGGCCGAAGTCGCCGTATTGAATGAAGCCCGATTTGGTCGAGTCGTCCCTCTGCGCCTTGCGACCGGCGTAGATTTCATCCGCCGCCGCCTGTCGTTCGGTCGTGATCTGGTAGTCCTCCGCGCCGCGCGTCTTGATCGTGATCTCGCCCTGCAAGTCCGTGCGGTAAATTTTTACGCCCGCCGCCTTGAGCCTGTCCAGCACCTCCTGGCTCGGATGGCCGTAGCGATTGTCCGCGCCGCACGAGATGATTGCGTCTTTGAATTTGGCCTGCCGCAGAAAGTCCTCCGAACTCGCATACTTCGAGCCGTGATGTCCGACCTTCAAAACTTTCGCCGCGAGCCGCGCGCCCTGCTCCATCATCCGCGCCTCGGTCTGCGCCTCGGCGTCGCCGGTCAGGAGGATCGAGAACTCTCCGTAGTCGAGTCTGGTGACGACGGAGTTGGCGTTCGGCTCGTTGCCACCGGAGCGCAACTGGTCTTTGGTAAAGAGCGGCTGAATGGGCGCGAGCACGGAGATGACCGCGCCGCTGCCGAGATCGAAAGTTTGGCCGGGCGTGGCGGTGATGAAGTTGTCCTGCGGGTTTTCGACGCGCGCTTCGACGGCGTCGAGGAAATCCTCGTAGTTCTTCGTCGTGTTCGGCACTTTGCTGTCGAGCACCTTGTAAACTTTCGTGCCCTTGATCACCTCGTCCGCGCCGCCGATATGATCTGCGTGCGCGTGCGTCGTGATGAACAGGTCTATGTGGTCAACGCCGTAACGCTCCATCGCGGCGAGAACCTTCTTGCCGCTGCCCGGCACGCTCGCATCCACGAGCGCGGTCTTGCCGCTGGGCGCGACGATCAGGATCGCGTCGCCCTGCCCGACATCCAGCACATGAACCGAGAGTTCGTCGCCCGACGGCGGCGGCAACTGCGGCCCCGGCGCGGGTTTGTAAAACTTGAAAAAAGCGACCAGCCCGACGGCCACAGCGACGAGCAGCACCGCCGCCACACACCCGCACCCTCGCACCCTTCTACTTTGAGCCACCTAAATTAACCTCCGAACGAAATACAAAACGCCGATGGGGAGAGAGTAGCCGAGCCTGAAAGTTTTCATCATGCGTCAATCGGACGGCACGGGTTCGTGTTCGCACACACCGCACGGGGCGATTACTGATCAACTGTTAGCTCCGGGACGTGCTCAGCTTCGTAGTGTTCAATGAGCAAGCCAATCAGTTCCATCAACGATGAGTAAGGATGCGTTTCGTCTTCACCAACTTCATCAACTAGTTGATCGAGCAAAGCGACCATGCGTTGATACTGCTCTTCGGTATGGGGAACAAAAATATTCTCTGCCACCAAAGGCCACGCGCTTAGAGTTTTATCTAGTTCTCGGTTCTGCATGGCTCATCCCTTCCACCGGTTTTGATCATACTCTCGATGTGTGAGCACTGCCCGGATGTATATTCTACGACGATTGTAGTGAATCGCCGCAACGAGTCGCACCTTGTTCCCGCCGATATTAAAAACGGTCAACTTATCAACCTGATCCGCCGCCGGAAAAATCGCCCGCAGTTCGGCGAACGAAGAAAAATCACCGCGCTTCATTAACTGATACCAGTGTACGAGGGCGGTTCTCGTTTCGGGGTGGCGAGCGGCAAAATCATTTAGACGCTTGCGCGTGATAACGTGCATTTGAAAGGCTTGCTTGTGTCTTCAATCGGACGGGACGGGTTCGTGTTCGCGCGCCCACTGGGTTTCGGCTTCGCGCGTGATGCGGGTGGGGTAGTTGCCCGTCCAGCAGGCGACGCAGGAAGCGGCGGGACGGATGCCGGTCGAGGCGAGCATGCCTTCGAGGGAGAGATAGCCGAGCGAGTCCGCGCCGATAAAGTCGCGTATCTCTTCGACGGACATCTGCGCGGCGATGAGGTCGTCGCGGTTCGGCGTGTCCACGCCGTAGAAGCACGGGCTGATGGTCGGCGGGCAACTGATACGCATGTGCACTTCCGTCGCCCCGGCTTCCCTGACCATGCGGACGATCTTCTTCGAGGTCGTGCCGCGCACGATGGAGTCGTCTATCAAGACGACGCGGCGGCCTTCGATCAGGTGGCGCACGGGGTTTAACTTGATGCGCACGCCGAAAGAGCGGATTGCCTGCTTCGGCTCGATGAAGGTGCGATGCACGTAGTGGTTGCGCACCAAGCCCTGACGGTAATTGATGCCGCTTTGCGCGGCGTAGCCGATGGCGGCGGCGACGCCGGAATCGGGCACGGGCACGACGAGGTCTGCCTCGGCGGGTTGCTCGACGGCGAGCCGCTTGCCCATCTTGTGGCGCGACTCGTTGACGGAGTGGCCGTAGATCAGAGAATCGGGGCGCGCGAAATAGACGTGCTCGAAGATGCACATCGAATGTTCGCGCGGGTGAAGCGGGAAGGAGGAATGCAGGCCGCTCTCGTCAACGATGATCATCTCGCCGGGTTCAACGTCGCGGACGTAACTCGCTTCGATCAGGTCGAAGGCGCAGGTTTCCGAGGCGACGACCCATGCGTCGCCCAGACGCCCCAGAGCGAGCGGGCGGAAGCCGCGCGGGTCGCGGATGGCGATGAGCGAATCGGGCGTGAGAAAGAGCATCGAGAACGCGCCTTCGGTCTCGCGCAGAACTTCCGGGATCGCATCGTTGATGTTCGCGGCCTGCGAGCGCGCGATGCCGTGCAGGATCACTTCGGTGTCGGAGGTGGACGAGAAGATCGCGCCCGTGCGTTCCAGTCGTTTGCGCTCCTCGCTTGCGAAAGGGAGGTTGCCGTTGTGACAGACGGCGACTTGCCCGTGCTGGCAGGCGACGAGAAAGGGCTGCGCCTCGCGGATGGAAACTTCCCCGGCGGTCGAGTAGCGGACGTGGCCGATGGCCGACGCGCCGGGCAGGCGGTTGAGGCGTTCGGCGTCGAACACGTCGGAGACGAGTCCCATCGCGCGCTCGCTGCGCAACTCGCGCCCGTCCGACGAGACGATGCCGCAGGATTCCTGCCCGCGATGCTGGAGCGCGTAGAGGCCGAGGTAGGCGAGACGCGCCGCCTCCGCGTGGCCGTAGATGCCGAAGACGCCGCACTCGTCGCGAAATTTGTCTGTCGCTTTAGTCGTCACAGGAAAATTTGCAGCAGAAAAAGTAAGTTGAAGACGCATTGTAACACCGAGCAAGGCGGGGATGAAGGATGAGGGATGAAAGTAAAGCATTCGAGAGAGCGAATAATCGCTTTCGTCCCATCTCCTTCATCCCGCATCCCTGCTCTGCTATGATTGCCGCAAACAATTCGGGGAAGGGACAATATGGAAGTTAAAGTTTACGGAGCGGGTTGGTGTCACGACACGCAGGATACCCTGCGGCACTTGAAGGAACTCGGCGTCGCACACACTTACATTGACGTGGAAGAGAACGCCGACGCCGCCGAGTGGGTGCGGCAGCACAACGACGGCAAGGAGCGTAAGCCCACGCTCGACATCGCCGGGCAGGTGCTGTCAGTTCCGACCAACCGAGAGTTGGAGAGCGCGCTGCGCGAAAAGGGTCTCATGGCTTGACGACGGTGATTTGAAGCTGACGAGACGGCGCGCGATGGTTTTCAGGCGAGACGTGCTGCCGTAGTCTTTCAAGTTGCGTGGTCGAGGCATCGCGGGCGCGTCGCCGGTTAAATACACGATTCAATCTTAAGTGAAGGATTCAAGCCCCACACATCGCTGGCTCGTCGCTTCGCTGCGCGTCGCGCTCGTCCTCGCGCTCGCCGGGGCGGGCTGGCTCGTCTATCGCCGCCTGCCGCCCGACGACACCACGCACAGCGCAGGCCGCCAGACGCGCGACACGCTCCTGCGCATCGTCATTCTTCCGCGCCCCGCGAACGGCGGGCAAAACTCCGCCGCCACCTCGACGCCCGTCCAGCTTTACTCGATTGATGTCGCGGCAGCGCAGCGTGAGTTTCTCGACGAGCGACGCCCCGGCCAGCGGTTTGAAGAGTTCATCGTGCGGCGCATGGGCGCGCGCCAGCCCATCCGCACGCAACTCGACGAGAGCGGCCAAACCATCGTCTACGTCCCGCCCGGTCGCTGGTGGATACATGCCACGCAGGAAGGCGCGCAGGAAGTTATCTGGCGACTTCCCATCAACGTCGCCGGGCGCGAGCAGACGGTCGAACTCACCGCCGCGAACGCTTACATGAGGACGAAAAGATTCTAGGAACGTGAATCGTGAATCGTAAATCGTGAATAGACGAAGACAGTTCTTCTCTATTCACGATTTACGATTCACGACTCACTATAAAGTTATGAAAGCTCTGCGCTACGAGAACGGGCAATTGGGATTGGCGGAGACTGCCGCGCCGCGCGCGGAAGCGGGCGAGGCTGTGGTGCGCGTGACGCTGGCGGGGATTTGTAACACCGACGTGGAGATCGCGCGCGGGTACGCGGGGTTTGCCGGAACGCTCGGCCACGAGTTTGTCGGCGTGGTGGAGAGCGCGCCGGACGGGTCGCTCGTGGGGCGGCGCGTGGTCGGCGAGATCAATGCGGGATGCGGGCTGTGCGGGCTGTGCGCGGCGGGCGACGCGCGCCATTGCCCGCGCCGCACGGTGCTCGGCATCGTCGGGCGCGATGGTGCATTCGCGGAATATCTGAGTTTGCCGATCGTGAATTTGCTGCCCGTGCCGGACGAGATTGAGGACGCTCGCGCCGTCTTCACCGAACCGCTCGCGGCGGCGTGCGGCATCTCGGAACGCGTGGAAATAGGGGGCGACACGCGCGTCGCCGTCGTCGGCGACGGCAAGCTGGGGCTGCTCTGCGCGCAGGCCGTCAAGGCGCAAAGCGGGGCGCGCGTCACGCTCATTGGCAGGCACGAAAACAAACTCCGAATCGCGCACGCACGCGGCGTCGAGACCGCGCTCGCGGGCGAACTGCCGCCGGAGCGTTCGGGCGAGTTCGATGTGGTCGTCGAAGCGTCGGGCGCGGGCAAAGGCTTCGCGCTCGCCATCGGCCTCACGCGCCCGCGCGGCGTGCTCGTCTTGAAGTCAACTTTTCACGGCGCGACCGAGATCGACGCCGCGCGCATCGTCGTTGACGAGATCAGCGTCGTCGGCTCGCGCTTCGGACGTTTCGCGCCCGCGCTCGAACTGCTCGCGCGCGACGCCGTTGATGTTGCGAGTCTCATCAGCGAAGAGTTTCCGCTTGCCGACGGCGTGCGCGCCATGCAGCGCGCGACCGAGAGCGGCGTCCTGAAAATTTTGCTCAGACCGTGAAACAGTGAGCAGCAAGCAGCGGGCAGCGACCAGTTAAAGCAGAGAACTGATCAACGCTCGCCGGTTACTGCTTTCTTATTGCTCACTGCTTACTATTTCCATGCGACTGAAATCCAATCTGGCAGCCGACGGCGCGTTGATACTGACGACGCTTATCTGGGGTTCGACCTTCTTCATGGCGAAGGACATCCTCGGAGTGTGGCCGCCGATGGCTTACATGTTCGTGCGCTTCACGGGGGCGGCCTTGTTGCTGGCGGCGATGTTTCCGCGCAGGCTCGCGGAGGCGCGCTGGAGCGAGTGGCGCGCGGGCATAACGCTCGGCCTTTTGATGGGCGTCGGTTTCGGGTTGCAGGCGGCGGGTCAGGTTTATACCACCGCTTCAAAGTCGGCCTTCGTGACGGGACTGACGACGCCGCTCGTGCCGTTCGTCGCCTACCTGATCCTGCGCGCGCGTCCGGGCGTCGAAAATTTGCTCGGCGTCGTGTTCGCATCGCTCGGCGGTTTGTTGATCCTCGCGCCGCAGGGAACGGACACGAGCGTTAATCTGGGCGACCTGTTGACGCTCGCGGCGATTGCCTTGTTTGCGACGCACATCACGCTGATGAGCGTCTACGCGCGCCGCTACGACGTGCGGCAGTTGACCGTCTTGCAGATCGCGTGCATCGCGGTTCTGTTCATCGTGGTATGGGTGGGCTTGCGCGTGTGGGGAAGTTTGGCGGGTGCGGACGCGCTGCCCGCCGCGTTTGCGCGCGAGACGCTGCCGCTCGTGTGGAGCGGGCGCGTCGTGTGGCAACTCGTCTATCTGGCGACGGTGGCGACCGTCGGCGCGTTTCTCCTCTGGACGTGGGGACAGGCGCGCACCTCCGCCACGCACGCCGCCATCATCTTCAGCCTCGAACCGGTCTTCGCCACGGCCTTCGCCGTCGCCTTCATCGGCGCGAGCGAATGGATGGGCGGGCGCGGATGGGTGGGGGCGGCGTTGGTGTTTGCGGGCATCATCATCTCGGAGACGAGATGGAGCGAGAGGCGCGAGCGCAGGGCAAACGACAAGAGGCGCGAAGCGGAGGTCATCTAACACGCCGCTTCTGAGCCTGCGCCCGCGCGACGACCCGCCCCTCGTAGATGGCCGCCAGAGCCACGATGCGCCGCAGCCTGTCCTTCAGCGTCTCCGCCGCTTGCCGCACCCGCACTTCATCGTCCGACCCCAGTTTACGAAACAGTTCCGCGTCCAGCCCCGTGCGTCCCTGCTCGGTGTCGAGCGCGCTTGCGTTGGCGGCGGCAATCACTTCATCGAGCACTTCGAGGGCGAGTTGCCGGTCGAGCGGAGCGACGAGCATGGCGAGTTTCGAGAGAGCGGAGAGCAGCGGGTCGAACTCGCGGTTCGACGCGACGGCGGAGGCGGGGATGCCTGCGGGCGGGGCGGCGGGCGTCAGGTCGGCGCGTTTGAGTTGACTGACGGCCTTGCGGCCTAAGAGAGTTACACACGTCTCATTCTTGTCGGCGACGCAACGCTTGATAATGGCAGGATAGGCTTCGAGCATGGAGACGGCGCGCGTCAGTTGTTCGGCGAGACGCTCTGCTCCGACGATGTCGCCGCGAGCGGCGAGACTGACAGCTTCCTTCATGTTGACAGCGTCGGTCAAGTGTGTCTTCTGCGCACCATCAGGAAGTTTCGCGATCAGCTTGCGCGCACGCTCGTAGTCGCCGCGCGAGATGGCGAAGTTGATCGTCAGGTCGTCAGGTCGCCTGCTGTCGAGCGCATCCTTATCGCGTTTTTCACTTCTACTTTTGGCTGCTTCCCTCATACTCTCTAAAGTGGGAAGCGATGCATCATCCCCGGTCTTACGACTGAGCTGTTCTAACTCGGAGAATGCCGGAGTTAAATCAGGCGCATACTGCTTCAGTAAAGTCCCTGCCATTAAAAGGAATCCTCTATTTCTCATCAGGCTGCCGGGTTCGCGCTGCTCAAGCTTACTTATCGCTTCAATGACGTAGCTGACGTAGGCTCTCATTACAGCCTGTCCCGGCGGCGGAATTTGTTGGTATCTGGGATCGTCCCTCCTACTGTTGAATGCTAGGTAGACGCTGCTGTTATAGTTGAACACCAAATCATTCAGTAGGAAAAAGGTTCTGATTGCGCTCTGATCCATCAGAGAGATTGAGGTGCTTCGCAGACGCTCGATGTATTGAAGTATTAGTTGGTCGGCGGCTTTTCGATCCCGCGCCGCTATGTCGGTAATGATTCCCCCGGCGGTAATCAGAGTGGGCTCGGCTTCAAATGCCTTGAGGGTATATTTGCTGGCAACTTCGGTGTCACCCGCCCGAAGTGCTCCCATCGCAAGCTGTGTATATCTTTGGTGCTCCTCCATTCTCCCCAATTCCTGCGCCCCGAGTTGGACTAACTCATCGGCAAAGGCTTTATCCTGATTGGCGATTTCAAGTATGCGGGTACGCACGTTGTTTCGCGCGATGTCACTATTGTCGGGTGCGGTGAGAGCCGCCCCCAATTGTCTGCTACGAAGTCTTTTCCTTTCTACTTCATCAGGAAAAGTAAGTTCGTATGCTTCCCGTAATAATTTCTTCGCCCAAGTTTTATCAAGCGTCCATGCGCCCGCCGCGATTTCAGCTTTGGCTAAGGCTTTCGCTAGAGGCTTGTCAATCTTGAGGGCCTCGATTTCGAGACCTTGTAAATCAGAGAGTAAAAGATTCTTTTGTAACGCGAGATCGCTATCGCCTGACTTAGTTTGATCGGATTGACCGCTGCCGGAAGGGGTTAATAGAAGCATCAATACCAAAAAGAATATCAACCGTCTCATAATTGCACTCCTTTGTTCATCCCTTGTTAGGAAATGTGATGCAAATCAAACAGTTCCTCTGGGGAACGCTTGATTTGCATCACACTGATGGTCAACATTTCAGAAAGACTGTGTCGGGGCGCAAATTGAAGCTGATTCCTGCGCCGTCAGACTGAAGAACGTGTATGTGTTGCTGCCTGCATCCCACGTTATTACAAAGTTGCCATGCATATCTCCTTCACCGCATCGCACCCCTGAAAAACTTCCATCACTTTGTTTATCCAAGTAGACAATATAGCTGGCATAAGTAGGCACGGCTCCAAAAATCACGAACACTGTAACTAAAGCTATGAGGGACAACTTCTTCACTGATTTTCTCAGGGTAGCTTGCATTGTATTTGGCTCCTTGTGTCTTGGAAGGTTGAGGTTCAGCCATCATAATGTGCGTAAGGTTGCATGGAGCATTACGGGTGGGCTTGCCAGATTGAGGCGGGCAAGCAGGGAGAACGTCATCTGCCGGGCATCATATTCTCGCCTTTTGAAGCTGTCAATAAATTAGTTCGACGCCAATTGCGCCGAGCCTTAATCCGGCGTTTCGAATATTGACTGTCCGCGCCTCTGCTATTGCTTTGCGGCGCGTCGGGCGATTCGCTATACTCGACAGACTTCGCTTCGCGCATCAGGCCGCGAATACGGGCTTCGGACGACTTAAGGCGTGGCTGTCAAAACTCAGCCGGCATCCGGCGAGCGCGGAAGACGCGGGCGGCCAACATGTTTTCAAGAGCGGTAGAAGGCGGTAATAGTTTTATGTATCAACTTCCCCAAGGCCAAACGAATGAGGCGGAACGGGCGATTTTGCGTCGCCTGCGAGTATGGATTGCTGCGCTCGCGCTGGCATGCCTGGTGGTCGGCATCGGCGTCGGAGCGATGCTGGCGGGGCGACCCGCCGTGGCACAGAACGACACACAGCGTGCGGCGCAAAACGCACGCGCCCCCGAAGCCCTCTCCGCGTCCTTCGCGGAGATCGCGCAACGCGTCGAACCTGCCGTCGTCAATATTGATACGGTCTCCGCGCCGCAGGTGGCGGAGCGCGGTGCGGGCAGCGGGAACGACAACAGCAACAACGATGACGACGACTCGGACGAGAAAGACGGCTCGGGCGACAATCCCTTGATGGAGATGTTTCGCCGCCAGATGCCGCAACGCCCCTCGCGCGGCGTGGGCAGCGGCTTCATCGTTGATCCGAAAGGCTACATCCTGACGAACCAGCACGTCGTCGAAGGCGCGACGCGCATCACCGTGCGCTTGCAGTCGGGCGAACTGATGCGCGGGCGCGTCGTCGGCGAAGACGACGAGACAGACCTCGCGGTCGTTAAAGTCGAACCGCTGCGCGACCTGCCGACCGTGAAACTCGGCAACTCCGACGAGGCGCAGGTGGGCGACTGGGTGTTGGCCGTCGGCTCGCCTTTCGGCCTCGACCAGACCGTCACCGCCGGGATCATCTCGACGCGCGAACGCACCACGCCCGTCTCTTCCAGTTTCCAACGGTTCCTGCAAACCGACGCCGCTATCAACCGCGGCAACTCCGGCGGGCCGCTCGTCAACATGCGCGGCGAAGTGATCGGCATCAAC
>DASPJG010000261.1:0-17121 GCA_035628755.1 Pyrinomonadaceae bacterium | reverse complement strand
CTTCGCACAGTTCGGTTCCGATCTGGATAAGGCGACGCAGGCGCAACTCGCGCGCGGCCAACGCCTGACCGAAATCTTGAAGCAGCCGCAGTATCAGCCGATTGACGTTGAGAAGCAGGTGCTCATCATCTGGGCGGCCTCGAACGGTTTTCTTGACGACGTGCCGGTCGATCAGGCGCGCCGCTTCGAATCAGAGTTGGTGCGCTTCATGGAGAACGCGCAGCCGGGGCTGCTCCAACGCATCCGCGAGAAGAAGGCGCTCACCGACGACATCAAGGCCGACCTCAAACAGGCGCTCACGGATTTCAAAGACAACTGGAGCATGAACGACTCCGCAGCAGTGGCAACGACCGGCGCGCAAAAGACGCCCGCGGCGACTTCAACCGCGACGCCCGCCGCGCAGACCACCGCCGCCGGAGTTTAAAAGCGGAGGTCAGAGATCGGTCAAAAACTGATTTCCTCTGACCTCTCACCTCTTTCTTATGGCAAACCTTTTAGACCTCCGACGCCGCATCAAGTCGGTGAAGAACACGCAGCAGATCACGAAGGCGATGAAGATGCTTTCGGCGGTGAATCTGCGGCGCGCGCAGGAGCGCGTCACGAACGCGCGTCCCTTCGCACGCAAGATGACGGAAGTGCTCACCGAACTCGCCGCGCACACGGACGAAAATTATCATCATCGGCTGCTCGACAGGCGCGGCGACGAGCGTTACCTGCTCGTGCTCATCACCGCCGACAAAGGGCTTGCGGGTGCGTTCAATGCCAACTTGATCAAAGCGGCGCAGGCCTTCATCCGCGAGCACGACGGGCGGACGGTCGAACTCATGGCCATCGGTCGCAAGGGGCGGGATTTCTTCCGTCGCCGCGACATACAGATCGTGCAGGAGTACATCGGGCTGACGGGCAAGGGGCGCGTGAGTTACGAGGAAGCGGTCGAACTGGCGAGCGACATCACGCGTCGCTTCATCGAAGATGAAGGCATAGACAAGGTCTTTCTGCTCTACAACGAGTTTCGTTCCGTCCTGCAACAGCGAGTAGTCGTCGAACAACTCCTGCCCGTCTCGCGCGTCGAAGAAGGCGAGGGCGACACTACGGCGACGGATGGCGGTTCGGCGCAGGCGCAAACTTTTGTCGAGTATATTTACGAGCAGCCGCCCGCGGAAATCTTCAGCCGCCTGTTGCCCCGGCTCATCGAGACGCAGGTCTTTCGCGCGCTGCTCGAATCAATCGCGTCGGAACAAGGCGCGCGCATGACGGCGATGGACGCGGCCTCGAAAAACGCGGGCGACCTCATCGGCTCGCTCACGCTCAACATGAATCGCATCCGTCAGGCCGCCATCACGAAAGAGATTATCGAAGTGGTCTCCGGCGCGGCGGCAGCGTCGTCCTGATCGCTGGCGGCGGAAGACGCACTGAAAGCGAAGGAGAAGGGAAGCGGCGCATGCGTGGCTTCCCTTTTTGTTTAAGATTTTATGTTGGCAAGCGACAACAAGGCAGTCGTCCGGCGTTTCTACGAAGAGCTTTGGAACGACAGGAAAATCGAGATCGCCGACGAGATAATCGCCGCCGATTGCCTGACGCACCAACTCATAAGCGGGGTGGAAGAGAGTGGAGCGCCGCGCCCGCCGGAATCTATGAAACAACATGTCGCCGCATGGCTGGAGGGTTTCCCCGACATGCGTTTCACCGTCGAACAAATGATCGCGGAAGGTGATCGCGTGGTCACGCATTGCCGCATGCGCGGCACGCACACGGGCGCGTGGTCGGGTCTCGCCCCGACCGGGAGAGAAGTGTCTCTGCCGATGATCGTTATTCAGCGCATCGCCGGAGGCAAGATCGCGGAGGATTGGGTGTTGGTTGACTCGCTCGGCTTTTATCAACAACTCGGACTCGTCCCCGCGACAGGGGAAATAATGTCGCGGGCGACCCGTTAATCTTCTTAAGGACACGCGTATTAGTTTTAGTCACACAGGCGAGACAGGTGAACGGGCGGACGGCGCGTTGATCGAACCGTCGAGCGGGCGCAGCCGTCTGTGGCGTTACGCGCCGCTCGCCTGCTGGATCGGTTTTATCTTCTTCGCTTCGACGGGAGCGATGTCGGCCTCGAACACGTCGCGCATCATCGCGCCGCTCTTTAAGTGGCTCTTCCCCGGCATCACCGAAGCGCAACTCCTTCTCGTCCATTTCTCCGTGCGCAAAACCGCGCACTTCGTAGAGTACGCCGTCCTCGCGTTACTGGCCGCACGCGCTTTCATCCCTTCGACGCGCGAACGCTTGCGGCGCAATTGGTTCGCCGCCGCGCTCGCGCTCGTCGTCCTCGTCGCGTTGCTTGACGAATACAATCAATCCTTCAACCCCGCGCGCACGGGCACCGCATGGGACAGCTTGATAGACATCTCGGGCGGCGCGACCGCGCTCGCCCTCTTCGGCCTATGGCGCAGGCGCAGGCGTCGCAAGCAGGCAAGCGGCGGCGAACGCGCCGAGTAAGTAAGCCTTGAGATTTGGGCAAGCGTTTGCCCAGAGCTTCGGCGTATAATCGCGGCATCACGTTAAAACGCGGGGAGAGGATTTCGATGGTGGAGAGCAGACCCGAAACAGAGCGGGAGTTGAGCGAGCAGGACGCGCGCTGGCACGTTGTTTATGTCGCCGTGATTGTGTTCGCCGTGCTGGTGATCTCGGCGTTGTATTTCTTCTCGCGCTATTTTTCATCCTGAGTCCGAACCGATACTAAAAGAACATGCGCCTACTTGATTGGGCTGTCGTTGTCGCTTATCTCGCCTACGTTATCTGGGATGGCGTGCGCATGACGAAACATAGCGGGAGCGCGGAAGGCTATTTCCTCGCCAACCGCAGCTTGCCGTGGTGGGCTGTCGGCCTCTCCGTGATGGCGACGCAACTCTCCGCCATCACGCTCGTCGGCACGACGGGGCAGGGCTACAACGACGGGATGCGCTTCATCCAGTTTTACTACGGCCTCCCGCTCGCGATGATCATTCTCTGCATCACGGCTGTCCCCTTCTTCTATCGCGCGAAAGTCTTCACCGCTTACGAGTATCTCGAAAAACGTTTCGACTTGAAGACGCGCACGCTCACGAGTTTCTTCTTTCTCATCTCGCGTGGTCTGGGCGTCGGCGTGATTATCGCCGCGCCTTCGGTCATCCTCTCCATCGTGCTCGGTTGGAGCGAGACGGCGACCGTCTTCGCGATGGGGCTTTCGACCACCATCTACACGATGATTGGCGGCGTGCAGGCCGTGACGTGGACGGACGTGAAGCAGATGATCGTCATCTTCTTTGGCCTCTTCGTGTGTCTCTTCATCATCCTCTCGAAGTTCCCGCCCGAAGTTTCACTCGGCGACGCGCTCCATCTCGCGGGCGCGACCGGCAGGCTGACGACCGTTGACACGACCTTCGATCTCAAACAGACCTACACGCTCTGGTCTGGACTCATCGGCGGGCTGTTTTTGATGCTCGCCTATTTCGGCTGCGATCAAAGTCAGGTGCAGAGATTTCTGACGGCGAAATCGGTCGGCGAAGGGCGCACGTCGCTGTTGATGAGCGCGTTCGTCAAAATCCCGATGCAGTTTTTGATCCTGCTGGTCGGCGTGCTCGTCTTCGTCTTCTACCAGTTCCAGACGCCGCCGATGATCTTCAACCGCGTCGAGCAGACGAAGATGGAAGCGGGCGCGCGCGCGGCAGACTACGGCGCGCTGAACGCCGAATACGGGAAGGCTTTTGCGGCGCGGCAGGCGGCGGCCATCGAGTATGTGAAGAACGAAGACAGCAGCGACCCGGCGGCGCGTGCGGCGGCGCGCGCGGCCTACATCGCCGCGAATGAGGATTTCAACGAGGCGCGCGGGCGCGGCGTCGCATTAGTCCGCGAGGCGAGCGGCAACAAGACTTTCACGGATGTGAACTACGTCTTCCCCACGTTCGTCGTGCAGAACATGCCCGCCGGTGTGATCGGGTTGATCATTGCCGCGATTTTCGCCGCCGCGATGTCGAGCATCTCGGCGGAATTGAATTCGCTGGCGACCGCCACGACGATTGACTTCTATCGCCGCCACTACAAGCCGGAGGCCGACGACCGCCACTACGTCCGCGTCGGGCGCATCGCGACGGGCGTGTGGGGCATCTTCGCCTGCTTCGTCGCGCTCTACGCCACTTCGCTCGGTTCGCTCATCGAAGTCGTCAATCGCTTCGGCTCGTTCTTCTACGGCTCGCTGCTCGGCGTCTTCGTCCTCGCCGTCGCCGTCCCGCGCGCCCGCGCTCGCGGCGCGTTCTGGGGCTTGCTCTTCGGCATCATCTCCGTCTGGATCGCAAGCCGTTTCACGGACATCGCGTTCCTCTGGTTCAACGTCGTCGGCTGTCTCGTCGTTATCGTCGTCGGCTACCTGTTGAGTTTGACGGTGCGCGACCCGCAGGCGCGTTAACCTCCGACTGGCCGTGTCCCCGTTCGCGCGGAAACTTTTATGCGTCGTCTCTTCATTCGTCTCATCGCGCTCATCTGCGTCGTTACGGTTTTAACCGACGGCTCTTTCGTCTCGTCTTCATCTCCAATCGCGCGCCCGCAGGTGCGCACGACCTACGACGAGGGCGCGGTTGCGCTGGGGCTGCTCCTGCGTCGCCTGCAAACGACGGCGAGCGTCCTGCACACGGGCGCGCACCCGGACGACGAAGACTCCGCACTCATCGCGCGGCTCGCACGCGGCGACGGCGCGCGCGTCGCTTACCTCTCTTTGAATCGCGGCGAGGGCGGGCAGAACCGCATCGGCGCAGAACTCTTCGACGCGCTCGGCATCATTCGCACCGAAGAACTACTGCAAGCGCGTCGTCTCGACGGCGGCGAGCAATTCTTCACGCGCTCCTTTGATTTCGGTTTCACCAAGACGCGCGAAGAGGCGGCGCGGCGTTGGAACGAACGCGAAATTCTGGAAGACACGGTGCGCGTCATACGTCTCTTCCGCCCGCTCGTCGTCGTCTCGCGCTGGCAGGGCACGCCCGCCGACGGCCACGGCCAACATCAGTTCGCCGGATACCTGACGCCGCTTGCAGTGCGCGCTGCCGCAGACCCCGCCGCATTTCCCGAACAACTCGCGGAGGGCTTGCGCCCGTGGCAGGCGAAGAAATTTTATGTGAGCCACTTCGGGCAGGCTGCCGCCGCCGCAGGGCAGGGCAGCGGGGCGGGCGTAGTGGAGATCGACACGGGACGTTTCGACCCGTTGCTTGGCCGGAGTTTCTACGAACTCGCAATGGAGGGGCGCAGCCAGCACAAGTCGCAGGGCGAGGCCGCGCTTGAGTTGCGCGGCGCGCAAACCTCGCGCGTGCGTCTCGTCGAACGAGCCGCGAGCCCGTCGCAAACGGCGGCCATCGAACAGGGCATTTACGACGGGCTTGACACGACGCTTCGGGGCATCATGCGCACGGCGGGATTGCGCGACACCGCGCTCTTAAACGATCTTGAACGGATCGAACGCCACGCCGCGCACGCGCTCGAAAAATTCAACGCGCTCGACCCGCGCACCGTCATCAGCGCGCTCGTCGGCGGGCTCAACGACACGCTGCAAGCGCGCCGCAAACTCGCAAGCAGCGGAGAGTCTCCCGAAGCGCGCGCCGAGGCCGACTTGCTGCTCGCGCAAAAAGAGCGAGAGTTCAGCGCCGCCCTGCGGCTCGCGCTCGGCGTGCGCGTGGACGCGCTGGCAAACTCGGAAACCGTCACGCCCGGCAGTTCGTTCGTCGTCGCCGTGCGCGCTTTCGTGGCGGACGGGAAGGCGCGCGTCGAAGAGTTGCGCCTGCGCGCGCCGGAGGGCTGGCGCATCGAGCGGCTCTCCGAACCGTCGAGGACGGAGACGGCCTTCGTCGCGCGCGAGACGGCGCAGTCGGTCGCATACTTTCGCGTCCATGTCCCGGCGGACGCCGAACCGACGCAGCCCTACTGGCTGGCGCGGCGCGCGGGCGAAGAGACGCGACGCAAGGGCGACATGTACGTCTGGCATAGAGACGATCCGCAGACCGCGCCGTTCGCACCGCCGCTGCTTACGGGCGAGGTTGTGTTTGACGCGGGCGCGTCGCCGCAGGTCGCCAGTGCGCCGGTCGAGTATCGCTATCTGGACGCGGTGCGCGGCGAGGTGCGGCGCGAGTTGAACGTCGTGCCGGAGTTGACCGTGCAACTCGACCCCGCGCTCATCATCGTGCCGCTCGGCGCAAGAGACCGCACGCGTGAAGTGACGTTGCAGTTGGTCAATCACGTCGAGCCGTCGCCGGAGCAGGGGCTTGTCCCGCTGGTGACGGGCGGCGCGGAGATCAGTCTGCCACCCGACTGGCCGCAAGCCGCGCCGACAGCCTTTAAGTTCAACGCGAAAGGCGAGAGCGTGACTTTGAAGTCCACGATCAACGTGCCGCGCGCTGTGAGAGCGGGTACGTACCGGCTGGCCGGTTCGGCCTCCCCGGCCTACTCTCCGCCCCGCCCGCAACAGGCGCAGCCGCTCCGTTTCGGGCGCACGCAACGCGTGATCAGTTACCCGCACATCCAGACGCACTACTACTACACCGATGCCGAGGCGACGTTGCGCGTCTTCGACTTGCGAGTTGCAAGCGTGCGCGTCGGCTACATCATGGGCAGCGGCGACGAAGTGCCCGAAGCGATCAGGCGCATGGGGCTTGACGTGACGATGCTCGACAAGGCGCAACTCGCCTCCGGCGACCTCTCGCGCTTCGACACCATCGTCGTCGGCGTGCGCGCCTCGCAGACGCGCCCCGATTTCGTCGCGCACCACGCGCGCCTCATTGATTTCGTCCGGCGCGGCGGCGCGCTCATCGTGCAGTATCAACGCCCCGACTACGCCGCGAAGAAACTGCCGCCCCTGCCCGCCTCGATGGAAGCGTCGCCACAGCGCGCGGGCGGGTCGCCCTCGATTGCGCGCGTGGTTGACGAACTCGCTCCCGTGCGCGTTCTCGCGCCCGCGCATCCCGCGTTCAATTTCCCGAACCGCATCACCGCCGCCGACTGGCAAGGCTGGGTGCAGGAGCGCAACCTCTACAACTTCACCACCTTCGACCCCGGCTACACGCCGCTCCTCGAATCACACGACCCCGGCGAGGCCGAACAGAACGGCGGCCAAGTCCACGCGCGCATCGGGCGCGGCCATTACGTCTACACTTCCTACGCGTGGTTTCGCCAACTCCCCGCCGGAGTCCCCGGCGCATACCGCCTGTTTGCCAATCTCCTGAGCCTGCCGAAGTCTGCCGCGCAGGGCGCGCGCACCGGGACGAGAAGGGTGCGGGATTAACCTCGCGCCGATGGATCGGTGCGAGCATCCAGCACCACCGGCGGAAGGATGCGTCAGGAATACAAAAGCCGGGAGCGAGTTTTCTCAGAGGCTCTCAAGCGGTGGCTTCGCGTGCCGTCTCTTCCTGCCGCCCCGCTCCGAGCGAGAGCGAGCGCGCATGTTCCAGACTGCACTTAGCCAACGCAAAGGCGTCCACTTCGTCGGTGTCCTTGAGATAACTCAGCAACCGTTCGCGCCGCGCACGCTCCGTCTCGTCCATGTTCGACGCGGCGAGCAGCAACCTCAAATCACTTTCGGCTTCGGTCTTCGAGTCGTTCTTCAGGCAGACGAGGGCAAGCCCCGCGAGTTGGAAGCGGTCGAAATTTTCCAACAGGAAATCGCGCAGCGCGGGGCTGTTGCGCAGGTGGAAACGGATCGTTTGCTCGACGCCGCGCACGGGGTATTGCGGAAAGGCCGCCGAGTGAATGATGGCGGAAGCGAAATTGCTGAGCAGCAGTTCGGCCATCGCCTTCACCTCGTCGCCGCTCGGGCGGTCGCCCTCCTGCCAGCGTTTGTTCTCGTAAAAGTACGGGCGCAGGTAAGGCCGCTCGATGAGGATTTTCAAGTGGTCTGATGTTTCCGTCATCGCACGCTGCACGAGTTGAATCTCGGGTTGCTGCCGCGCGCTCTCCAACTGTCGCCTCACCGTCTCAAGCTGATCGCGCGCCGCGCGCAACTGCCGCAGGAACACGGAAAAATTCAACAGACCCGTCAACACGAGCAACAACGTTCCGCCGAAACTGAGCAGGGAGATTAAGACTTCGGTACTCACACTCTTGTTCCTTGCTGACCCCTACGCCATCAGCGGCTAACTGCAAATTGGATCGCTCAAGCACAACACAGGCGCGCGCCGGAATTATAGCGCAGGGGTTCGACGGGCGCGTGTTAGCGGGGGCGCGGCGAGCGGTGTTATGCTTTGGTGTCTCTCCGCCAATATTATCGAAACACTTTTCTGCGAAGATTTAAGCGAACATGTTGAGAACCATGCGGCAATTGCGGCGCGTCGTGATCACTGGGATGGGTTGTGTGACGCCGGTCGGGATCGGGCGCGAGGCGTTCTGGGGCGCGCTCGTCGCGGGCGAGAGCGGCGCGCGGCGCATCGAGAGTTTCGATGTGAGCGGCTCGCCGGTGAAGATCGCGGCGGAGGTGCGGGGCTTCGATTGGGAAGCGCAGATCAGCGCGAAGGATCGCAAGCACGTGCCGCGCACCGTGCCGCTCGCGCTCGCCGCCGCGCGCGAAGCTGTGGGAGACGCGGGGCTTCATTTTCCCGACCTGAGTTTGGAAGAGAGACGCGCCGTGGGCGTCGTGCTCGGCACGGGCGGCGGCGGTCTCGCTTTCACGGAGCAGCAGTACAAATACTACTTCACGGATGAAACGACGAAGGCGAGCGTCTACACAATTCCGGCCTCGACGCACGGCGGCCTCTCCTCCGAACTCTCGATGGCCTTCGGGCTGCGCGGCCTCTCGCACATCATCTCGACCGGCTGCACGAGTTCGACCGACGCCATCGCCTACGCCGCCCAACACATCGCGCTCGGTCGTCAGGACACGATGCTCGCGGGCGGCGTGGACGCGCCCATCGCGCCCGGCATCCTCGCGGGCTTCAACTTGATGACCGTCCTGACGAAAGACTGGAACGATGCGCCCGCGCGCGCCTCGCGCCCGTTCTCGCGCGACCGCTCCGGCATCGTGCTCGGCGAAGGCGCGTGGGTTTACGTCCTCGAAGACTACGAGCGCGCACGCGCGCGCGGCGCGAATATCTACGCCGAAATCAGCGGCTACGGCGCAACGTGCGACGCCTATCATCGCGTCCGGCTCGAAGACACGGGCGAAGAACCCGCGCGCGCCATGCGTCTCGCGCTTGACGATGCGGGTCACGCCCCGTCGGAAGTTGATTACGTCAACCTCCACGGCACTTCCACCCTCCTGAATGACCGCATCGAGACGCAAGCACTCAAACTCGCCTTTGGTCGGGACGCGCACGGCATCCCGATGTCCGCGACGAAATCACAGATCGGCCACCCGCAGGGCGCGTCTGGCGCAGCCGGTCTCGCCGCCGCGCTCTGCGCCATGCACACAAACATGATCCCACCCACCATCAATCTCGACGAACCCGACCCCGCGTGCGATCTCGACTACGTTCCCAACATCGCACGCGAAGCGCAAGTGCGCGTCGCCCTCTGCAACTGCATCGGCTTCGGCTCGAAGAACAGCGCGCTCGTCGTTGAGAAGGTTTCAAGTTCAAGGTTTCAGGTTTCAAGTTGAAGCAGGGAAGAAACTGCGAGTCCTGAAACTTGAAACCCGAAACTCTTTTTATGTTTAGTCGTCGCAGTTATGAATTAGAGCATCTGGACAAAGGCGACTATACGCCGGAGGAGTACGAGGGGTGTCTGGTCGAACTCAGGCGCATCAACGAGTGGTTGGGGGATGCGCGCGCGTTGCGTGCTTCGCTCGTGCCGGAGATCGAGAGGGCGGGATTGCGTAGTTTCACTTTGCTCGACGTGGGCGCGGGGTCGGGCGAGTTGTTGCGCGTGGCGGCGCGCGAGGCGCGCGGGCGGGGTTGGCGCGCGGCGCGGCTCGTGGGGCTTGAGTTGAACGAGCGTTCGGCGCGGGCGATTCTGGAAGAGTCGCGTGAGTTTGAAGAGATCGGCGCGGTCGGCGGCGACGCGTTTCATCTGCCGTTTGCCGACGATGCTTTCGATTACGTCATCTGCTCGCTCTTCACGCACCATTTTCGAGACGAAGGCGTGGTCGAGATTTTGCGCGAGTTCAAACGCGTCGCGCGGCGTCGCCTGTTCGTCATAGACCTGCATCGTCACGCCGTCGCTTACTTGCTCTACACGACCGTTGGCCGTCTCTTCCTGCACAATCGCCTGATCCGCGAAGACGGCGCGCTCTCCATCCGCCGCGGCTTTCGCGCGGGCGAGCTGCGCCGGCTGGCCGAAGCGGCGCAGCTTGCGCAGGTTGAGGTGCGCCGCCGCTTTCCTTTCCGTTTGGTGTTGAGCGCGAGCGAAAAGGAGATGCATTGAAGTTGGGCGCGGATGCCGCACAAGATTATGACGTGATCGTCGTGGGCGGGGGGCCTGCGGGGACGAGTGCGTCCGTGCATCTGGCGACGCGCGGGGCGCGCGTGGCGTTGATTGAGCGTGAGAAGTTTCCGCGCGCGAAGTTGTGCGGCGAGTTTATTTCGCCGGAGTGTCTCGCGCATTTCGCGCGCCTCGGCGTGTTGGAGGAGATGCGCGCGGCGGGCGGAGCGCGTGTCGGGGAGACGGTTTTTTTCGCGCGCAGCGGGCGGCGCGTGGGCGTGCCGAGCGCGTGGTTTGGCGCGGAGACGATGGGCGGCGGGGAAGCGTGCGCGCTCGGTTTGAGTCGCGCGGAGATGGATCAAAGGTTGATGCTGCGCGCGCGCGCGGTGGGCGTGGAGGTGTGGGAAGAGGCGCAGGTCGCCGGTTTGTTGTTTGAAGACGGAGGGCGGCGCGTGGGCGGCGTGCGCGTCGAGCGCGGGGGTGCGGTGTCGGAACTGCGCGCGGGCGTCACGATAGACGCGACGGGGCGTGCGCGCTCTCTGGCGAGGCGCATCGAGAGCGCGGCGAATGGCGACAGCGAGGGCGTGGCGAACGGGGCGATGCCACAACGCGCGCATGCGCCGAAGCGGATGCCGCTCGTGGCTTTCAAGGCGCATCTGGAAAATGCGCGTGGCGGCGAAGGCGTCTGCGAAATCTATTTTTATCGCGGCGGCTATGGTGGTTTGAGCCGGGTGGAAGAGGGTCTCAGTAATCTCTGTTTCATCGTGGCGGCGCGCGACGTGAGGGCGCGTGCGAGCGACGCGGAACGCGTGATGCGCGAGATCGTAATGTCGAACGCGCGTGCGGCGGAGACTTTACGCGGCGCGCGCATCAATTCGGAGTGGCTTGCGGTGGCGTTGGAGAGTTTCGGGCGGCGCGAGCCGGTTCCGTGCGACGGGTTGTTGACGGTGGGCGATGTGGCTTCGTTCATTGATCCCTTCACGGGGAGCGGCATGTTGATGGCTTTGGAGAGCGGCGAACTGGCGGGCGAGTGCGTCGCGCGCGCTCTGCCGGACGTGCGCGCGGGCGGGAGTTTTGCCCCGCTGGCGTCAAATTATCGCGCGCGTTATCGAGCGCGCTTCGCGGCGCGCTTGCGCGTGTGTTCGTGGTTAAGGCGGGCGGCTTTTGCGCCGCCACTGGCGACCGAGGCGGGCATCATTGCGCTGGGGGCAAGCGAAAGGGGGCGACGCGCGTTGGCGCGCGCCACGCGTCTCGCGTAGTTGGTTCTAGAGACAGGACATATCTTTGCGTGTCTCGCTCGCTTCTGATGGCGCGGTCGCGGGGCGCAGGGCGTCGAGTTTAGCCGTGCTGATATGCAGAAATTTCCGTTTGAACCTTCAACGGGAACGCCTCGCTTGGCGGGGGACGACGCGCGCCTCCCGACCGTGGCAGACGTAAACGATTAACTCTTGCCACGCGCATGTGTTTTGGGGTACAAAGTCGGCGCGGTATTTGGTTTCGCTCACGGCGCAAGTCTCGCGGGTGCTTCGCTTCGACGGAGTACTCTCCGCTGCTTTTGCCTGTCGTAATCCGTGTGCGCCCGTCGTCCGACGGCGCGTGATCTTTCGTCTCCCGTTGCAACAAGCTGAAGCCCTAATTTACGTTTGAGGAGAATATTAAACATGCGTGCATTACCCGTGCGGCTGTGCCCGACTGCCATCCGCCTTGTCTTCGTCTGCCTGTTCGCGTTCGCGAGCGCGGGCGCGGCCTTCGCGCAGGCGCAATCCAACGCCTCCGATCTGCAAGGCTACGTGCGCGATGCGGCGGGCGCGGTCGTCACGAACGCGACCGTGACCGCGCGCAACAAAGCGACCAACCTGACGCGCGACGCGCAGACCAACGACGAGGGCTTTTACCAGATCACCAACTTGCCGCCGGGCGAGTATGAGTTGACGGTGGAGGCGGCCAACTTTTCGCGCGCAAACATCCCTTCGGTCATCCTCACGGTCGGGCAGCGCGCCGACCTCGACGTGCCGCTCGCCGCAGGGCAAGTCAGCGAGACCGTGACGATCACGGGCGCGACCACCGACATCGTTGAAACGTCGCGCACTGCCGTCACCAACACCATCGAGTCAACGCGCATCGAGAACCTGCCCGTCAATCAGAGAGACTATCTCGGCATCTCCACGACGATCTCCACCGTCAATCGCGGCAACGACCGTCCCATCGGCCCCGCCCCGTCCTCCGGCCTCAACGTCGGCGGCCAGCGTGGCCGCTCCACGCTCGTACAGGTTGACGGCGCGGACAATACCGACAATTCCATCAACGCATCGAGATCGACCGTCTCGCAAGAGGCCGTGCAGGAATTTCAGGTGGCGACGAACTCCTACGCGCCGGAGTTCGGACGCGCCACGGGCGGCATCGTCAACGTCGTCACCAAGAGCGGCTCGAACGATCTGCGCGGCAACGTCTTCGGCTTCCTCCGTCACAAGAGCTTTCAGGCGCGCAACGCCTTCGCGCCCATCGAAGAACCGCCGTTTACACGCGCGCAGTACGGCGCGACGCTTGGCGGCCCCATCAAACGTGATCGCACCTTCTTTTTCGGAGCTTTCGAGCAGCGTCGGCGGCAAGAGTCGGCCTTCTTCAGTTCCGATGTGGTGGGCAACCTGACATCGAGCCTCGCCGTCGGCCCCGGCACGGCCTTCCCGTTCGTGCCCCTGCCGAACACCTTCACCAACCTGACGCCCGCACAGGCCACCTTCATCGCTAACCAACTCAACACGGGCGCGGCCACCGGCAACGCGGCGTTGATCGGGGCGGCGTTGACCTATGCCACCTTCGCCTCTTCCGGCGGGCAGATCGGGCTGAACGGCGTCAGCACTTTAAGGAGCATTGGCGGCGCGATCCCTGCGGGTCAAACCATCGGCGGACGCTTCTTCATCTCCGGCGCGCCCGTCGCCACGGCGGCCAACAACGGCATCACGCCCGGCTTCACGACCGTCAACGAGGCGGGTCAGCCCATCGGCTTCCGCCCGCTCAACAGTCTGGCTCGCATCTTCCCGATCTCGGAGGCCACCAGCTTCTTCTCCCTGCGCGGCGATCATCAGATTAACCAGTCGAACCAACTGACGATGCGCTTCGGCTACAACCCGAGCGACCTGACCGGCATTCAGGACGAGTCGCAAAATCAGGTCTTGGGACAAAACGACTTTTCGCGCACCGGGCGACAGGAAATCCGCGACACCTCTTTCGTCACTTCGCTGACTTCGACGCTCTCTCCCCGTGTCGTCAACGAAGCGCGCTTCAACTTCGGACACCGCAAGGCCAAGTTCGACTCGCAAGTTCCCGGCACGGCCATCCAGATTTCCGGCGCGGCCTTCATCGGCTCGAATCCCTTCTCGCCCGTTGACCGCACGGAGAGACGCTTCCAGTTGACCGATAACATCACCTGGCTGCCCGGCAACCACAACTTCAAGTTCGGCGCGGACATCAACTTCGTCAACGTGGAAGCCATCTTCGAGTTGAACTTCCCCGGCCTCTTCAATTTCGGCGAGGTCTCCGGCGGCACGCTCGCCGCCGGTTTCATCCCCGGCCTGCCGGCCAGCGCGCCCGCGCTCACCCCCGTGCAGGCTTACGGCGCGGGCATCCCCGGCGTGTTCATCGAAGGCTTCGGCAATCCGAACAGCACGCTCAAGAACAGGCCGCTCGCTTTCTTCGCGCAGGATTCGTGGAAAGTCAGACCCAACCTGACGCTCAACTACGGCCTTCGCTACGACGTGGAACTCACCGAAACCATCCCCACCAACGGCTTCGTCGATCCGCTCAGCGGCATCAACCTTTCGGCTGAAGACCTGAACGCGGCGCAGAACGTGCTCGGCGTCCAGCAGGGATTCCCGCGCGATACGAACAACTTCGCGCCCCGCGTCGGTCTGGCGTGGGACTTGACGAACGACGGCAAGACGGTCTTCCGCGCCGCCTACGGTCTCTTCTACGATCACCCGCTGCTCGCCATCGCCTTCAACTCCGACATCGCCGACGCCGCGCAGCAGCAGCAGTTCACCACCGTGCTGCCGGGCAGCCCCGCGCCAACGGCGACGCTCAACCTGCTCCAAATCTTTCAGGGCACGGTCGTCCCCGGCGTCACGCCCGGCGTGGCGGCGAGTTCGGAATACCTGAGAGGCCGGTTGCGTTTCAACGACCAGACGTTCCCCGGCTTCGGCCCTATCCTGCCCTTCACGCTCGCCGTCGGGCAGGACTTCGAATACGCCTACGCCAATCAGGCCAACGTCACGCTCGAACGACAGTTGACGCCGAACACTTCCGTCTCCGCCAGCTACATCTTCGTCGGCGCGCACCACCTGCCGCACCCGCGCGACGTGAACGCTCCGCAAACCGAATTGCTGGTAGAAAACTTCCGCCGCTTCGCCGTCGGCAACCCGGTCATCTGTCCCGAGTCGCTCGGCGCGGCGCGCGCTTCGTGTCTCGCCAATGGCCGCGCGCCGTCGAGCTTCGGCGAAGCCGTGCTGTTCCCCATCCCGACGGCCTCGAACGCGCTCTTTACGGTGCGCATTCCCGGCCTCGTCGCCGTCAACAACGTCTCCGGGCAAACCATCGTCAGCCCGCTCGCGGCCAACTTCTTCCGGCCTAACGCGCCGAACTACTTCTTCGTCACGTCGGTCACGGGCGGCGCGGTCACGCCCGCCGTCTTCAACGCGGCCATCGCCGGATCAGTCCGCACGCCCGGCCTCATTTCGCCCTTCGGCGACGTGAGCGCGCAGGTCTCAGACGGCAACTCCAACTACAACGCGATGACGCTGGAAGCCAAGCGACGCTTCTCGAACAACTTCCAGTTCCTCGCCTCCTACACCTGGTCACACTCGATTGACGACTCCTCGGATTTGCAGACCCTGCTCAAACCGCAGGACAACCGCAACTTCGCGGCGGAGCGTTCCGATTCGCTCTTCGACCAGCGACATCGTTTCGTTTTCAGCGGCGTCGCCACCTCCCCTGTGAGTTGGCGCGGTTCGGACAGCGGCCTGCGCCGCTTCCTTGCAGACTTCACCATCGCTCCGATCCTTGAGGTGTCGTCGGGTCGCCCCTTCAACATCATCACCGGCACGGACGCCAACGCCGACCTGCAAAGCTCCAACGACCGCCCGAGCGTCGCCGCCGACGGCACGCTCTTCGTGCCGCCCTTCCTGTCCACCGGCAACCTGCGCCGCAACGCGGGAATCACGCACGGCTACGCCTCGTTCGACCTGCGCGTCGCGCGCGCCGTCCGTCTTTCCGAACGCCTGCGGCTCGACATCATCGCCGAAGGCTTCAACCTCTTCAACCGCTTCAACGAAGCCGCCGCCAACCCGTTCTTCGACGTGGTGAACGCGCACAACGAGCGCAGGGGCGGCCTCTATTACAGCCGCCCGACCGCCGCCTACGATCCGCGGCAGTTCCAGTTCGGTTTGAAGCTCAACTTTTAAATCGACCGGGTGAAAATGAAGAAAGGGCGCGTAAACTCTATTTGAGTTTACGCGCCCTTTCTTTTGTGGGCTTCAGGCGGCGGGGCGTTTAGTGTCCCGGCTTCAGCACGATCTTGATGCACTCGTCCTGCTTGTTGGAGAAGATTTTATAACCTTCGGGCGCGTCTTCGAGCCGCATCGGGTGTGTGATGACGAACGACGGATCGATGTCGCCGTTTTGAATGTGTTCCAGCAGCGGTTTCATGTAACGCTGGACGTGGCACTGGCCGGTCTTGATCGTCAAGGAACGGTTCATCACCGAACCCATCGGGAACTTGTCTATCAGCCCGCCGTAGACGCCGACGACCGACACCGTCCCGCCGTTGCGGCAGCACATGATCGCTTCGCGCAGGGCGATGGGTCTGTCGGCCTCGCCCATCATGGCCTGCATGGCGCGGTCGTAGACGTAGCCGATGCCGTGCGAATGCGCTTCCATGCCGACGGCGTCAACGCAACCGTCGGGGCCGCGCCCGCCGGTCATCTCCATGAGCGTCTCGTAGACGTTCTGCTCCTCGTAGTTGATCGTCTCGGCCTTCGCCTTCTCGCGCGCCATGCGCAGGCGTTCGGGGAAGCGGTCAATGCCGATGACGCGCTCGGCTCCCAACAGGTACGCGCTCGCGATGGCGAACTGACCGACGGGGCCGCAGCCCCACACGGCGATGGTGTCGCCCGGTTGGATGTTGCACATCTCCGCGCCCATGTAGCCGGTCGGGAAGATGTCGGAGAGGAACAGAGCCTGCTCGTCGGGCATGCCGTCCGGCACTTTGATCGTGCCTACGTCGGCAAAGGGCACGCGCGCGTACTCGGCCTGCCCGCCCGCGTAACCGCCCGTCAGGTGAGAGTAGCCGAAGATGCCGCAAGGCGAATGGCCGAACATCTTCTCGGCCATCCACGCGTTCGGGTTCGAGTTTTCGCACAGGCTGAAGTCCTGACGCTGGCAGAAGTAGCACTTGCCGCAAGAGATCGGGAAGGCCGTGACGACGCGGTCGCCGACCTTCAAGTTACGCACGTCGGGGCCGACTTCGACAACCTCGCCCATGAACTCGTGGCCGAGAATGTCGCCGCGGTACATCGTCGGGATGTAACCGTCGTACAAGTGCAGATCCGAGCCGCAGATCGCAGTGGACGTCACTTTCACGATCGCGTCGCGCGGATTCAGGATTGTCGGATCGGGCACCTGCTCGACACCGACGTCGCAGACTCCATGCCAGCACACAGCTCTCATTGCAGTCGCCTCCCCAGGGTGCCGCGCCCGAACAGGCTGCGCTTGCCT
>DASPJG010000260.1:0-3849 GCA_035628755.1 Pyrinomonadaceae bacterium | reverse complement strand
ATTTCAGCGCGCGGGACGCTGTTGAAAGGCCACATGCCTTCATCGGCGCGCACCGGAACGCCGGGCAGCGCAAACACCAGCCCGAGAACGACACACGCTGAGAGTTTGAGGAGTTTCATATTTTGATTCCTAACGGGACGGAAACCTTCGTTGTGGAGGATTCATCCGACGGGCAAATGGAGAAGAAAGAGACACAGCCGCTTCGATGTACAGCGTCGGCGGTTCGGGTGACGGCGAACTGTCTCTTCCGAACTGCGCGGCGGCTGTACTTTCCCGCCCGGCAAAGCCCTATACCGCTTCGCCGAAACTAAAGACATCCTGCTCCAGAATCTCCTGCACCAACACGCTCTCATTCTCCTGATCGAGATCGATGTCGCCCAGTTGTGCGTTCGGGGTTTCCGCTGCCTGCTGCAAAATAGTCTTCAGATGCGCGGCGATTTTTTCGCTCAATTCATCTGACAGGCTGTCTTTCCGGTAGCTGAGTTGGAACGTTGCCCCAGCCTCGCCGTCCACTTTTTCCAGCATCAGTTTCAATGTCTGCGCGACCGGAGAGAAGCGCGCGCGCAGGTTGTCCACGACGACTTGCCGGTCGTCGTCCCCGCGTCTTTCGACGTAGGCGACATCAATCATCAGCTTCGACAGTTCGGGATTGTTCTTCGGCAGTTCGTCGAGCAGGATGTCGAGGGCGTATGCGCCCTTCGTTTGCGCCTGCGCGAGTTTGTGTTCGACCTGACGCGCAAACGAGTCGAAGTTTGAATTCCAGATGGGCTTGAGTTTGACGGGCTGCCAGCGTCGTTCCGCGCCCTCCATGGTTGAGGTGAGAACCACCGCTTCCTCTCTTCCGTTGAGCCGCGAAAGGAGGAGGCCGAACGAACTCAGGAGCGCGGAGGTTTCGTCCACCTCACACTTGCGGCTCACTTCCGCGAGAATTGACGGCTCAAGTTCGCAAGGCATCACAGCCCAGCCGTTGTCGGTTGATTCGTCGCGCGCCTCTTCCGAATCTTCGATGTTCGGCGTGGTGATGCCCTTTTTGAATTCGTGCAGCCAGAATGTTTTTGCCGTCGCATAGCGGTGGCAATCATCGAGGATGGAATCCAGTTCTCCGGCCACCAGAGCCTTGATGCTCTCCACGAGTTGAGCGGCGTGCTCCGAGTCACGATAGTTGAAACGGATTTCGAGGCTCTCGCGCGAAAGCACGGGCATGATTTCGAGCAGGTAGTCGCCGTGCGCCTGCCCGGTGGGGTTGATGAACCCGCGCGGAGTCCAGAGGTCGCCGCCGAGCCACGGCGCTTCGACAAAATATTCGAGGTTCAAAAGCGTGCGGCTCTCCGCCGCGTCGCGCTCGGGTGCGGGCGACAGCGTCGCCGTCGCGAGTTCCTGCAAACTCCGCCGCATGCGCGGCACGCCCGCGAGCAGTTCGCCCTGTTCATACAAGGCCGCAGGCAGTTCGCGGATGTGCGTCAACATGCCGACCGTGTGATTGAGGCTCGCGTCGCCGGAGCGGAAGTCGTTGGTCACGTCTATGCTTTGCCCGTCTCCGCCGGAAGCTTTGAACAAGCTCCTGAGCAAGGCGGCGGTGATTATCTCGACGTGCGTTAAGCCGGACTCTTTCAGAGTTTCCAGAGAGAGTTTCCTGGAGACCTGTTTATCTATCGAGATGGTCTCCGACTTCATGGCGCGAGACTGCGCGGGCGAATCACCGTCGGAGATTTTCGCGCTTGCAGGGACACGTTCGCCCTCGATTTCAGCCGCCTTTTCGTGCAACTCCTGCAACGCCTCGGTGTAGGTTTTCTTCACCGGCAGGAGAGACAGTTCGCGGTTATTCGAGAGTTGTTCGTAGATGCGGAACAAGTCCTCGCACAGGAAAGCGACGCCCTGTGCATCGGCCACGGCGCGATGCGCGAGGACGAGAAGTTCGCAGGACGCTTCTCCCGGCACGACGACGACGCGGAAAGAGCGGTTCGGCTCAGGCCGCATCTGCCCGGCGATGTTCTCGACCGTCCGCCGGATGAAGCCTTCCGGGTCGCTCGCATCTTCGTCGCCCGGCGTCGCGGACAGAACCAACTCCGCCTGCGGCATATCTTCAGGCCGCACCGGGTGATAACGGTTATCCTCAAGACGCAACTGCAAGACATCGTTGTAACGCACGACCTCCCGGGCGGCGGCGGCGAGGACGGCCTCGTCCAGACGGGTGTTGACAGTGATGCGATGGCACAACACGGCGTCGGCTCCGGTTTGGGCTTCGGTGCGGCCTCGTCCCGTCCCGATAACTTCGATGGGGTGATCCGGAAGGTGCGGTAATTTTCGCTGGAGGCGCGTTCCTTCATAGACTTCGAGAGCGAGCGGGTAGAGCCTGTGCCAGCGTTCCTCGGCGTCGAAGCGTTCGGCCATCGTGTAGATGTTGGGCAGACCCAGATTCGACGCGAGTTCCGAAACCCGGCGCAGGCGGTCGAACCTCTCGACGCGCGGCGGGTTGGCGTCATTGATCTCCCAGACCTTGAATTTGATGATGTCCGTCACGTTGTCCGGGTAGATGGAATGGCACTGGTGCAATCTCGACCCGATCTGTCCGTACGGGTAGTAATAGTAGGCGTGCGCCTCAAGTTCGTAGATGTACTGGTGATGCTCGCGGATGAAGTCGCAAGTCTCTTGAAACTCCTCTTCGGTTTCTCCGGGGAATCCGGTAATCCAGTAGGTGGTGGTGCGGATGCCCGCGTTGGCGAGGGTCTTCAACACGTCCGAGATCACCGCCGGGGTCGTCATCTTGTCCATCGCATCCAGCACGCGCGCCGCCGCGCTCTCGATGCCTAATCTCACGCGGTAGCAACCGGAGTCCGCCCACATCTTCACGAACGCACGGTTCGTCACCGGCTTGTCGGCGCGCAGATAACCGTCGTAGAGAATGTCGGCTTTTCTCTCCAGCAGTTGACCGGCAAACTGGTTGATGTAGGGATTCATCAACGAGTCGCCCATGAAGAACGACTTGTTGTTGTATTTCCCGGCCAGCTCCAACACCTGATCGGCAAACGCGCTCATCGGACGCTTGCGGTAGTCGCCCCACTGGATCGTCTCGGAGCAAAAGTTGCACTGGAACGGGCAACTGCGCGCGCCTTCGATGGTGAGATGGTAATAGGTGTCCGTTCCCACGTCGGAGAAATCGGGAACCGGCACTTCCTCCATCGGGAGGGTCGCGCCTTTCAGATCGGCAATCGAGATCAGACGCTTGTGCGCCAGTTCGCCCTGAAGCAACTTGAGCAACAGCAGCTCGCCTTCTCCGAGAACGAAGTGATCGACGTAATCATACTCGCGCACGAGCGTGTCGAGATTGTCGGAGCCGAGCGCGAGATCGTCCGCGAATGCGCCGCCGCCCATGATCGTCTTGATGCGCGGGTGGTGCGTCTTGATGTTCTTCAGGAGGAACAGCGAGGGGCCGAGCGATGTGGTGTAGGTGCTGGTGCCGACCACGGCATACTCGGAGAGGTCGAAGTGCTCCATCAGGTTATTCATGCGCGTGTAGAAATTCTCGACCAGCGGAAGGAGCGCGCGAATCACACTCGGTTCGATGCGCATGCCTTGCAGCGGGACGACCGAGGCGAGCACCTGCGCGCAGGCTTCCGGGCTTGCGCCGTTGGCGTAGGCCAGCATGTGCGCGTTGAGAATCCACCACAGCTTTGAATAGCCGTCGTTGGTCGAAACGTCCTCTAACGCTTGCAGGACGGTGAAATACTTATGGTGCATCCCCCACAACTCGGGGTCTGAATTGAAGTCGTAGCATTTGACGGAGTAGCCGTGCGATTCGAGAAACGACTTCAGGATGGCGATGCCGAGGGGCGGCGTCCACGGCGAGAA
>DASPJG010000259.1:0-4497 GCA_035628755.1 Pyrinomonadaceae bacterium | reverse complement strand
GGCCTCGAAATAGTCTTCCATCGTGCCGTGATAATCGAGATGATCCTGCGTGAGATTGGTGAAAACGGCGACGGCGTAGTCGAGCGCGTCGCAGCGACGGAGGTCTAAAGCCTGCGACGAACTCTCCATCACGGCCACGGTGCAACCCGCCCCGACCGCGCGGCGCAGGAAGCGTTGCACCGCGCTCGCTTCCGGCGTCGTGTGCTCGGCCTTGAACTGCTCCGAACCGATGCGATAGCCGACCGTGCCGAGCACCGCGACGCGCTCGCCCGCCGCCTCGCACACCGCCGCCAACAGGTGCGCCGTCGTCGTCTTGCCGTTTGTGCCCGTGATGCCGACGAGCTTGAGTTCGCGCGAGGGATGTCCCTGCACTTCCGCCGCCGCACGCGCCAGCGCGGCACGCGCGTCCGCCACCTCGATCCACGCGCCTGCGAAATCCGACGGGCGCGCGCGCTCCGAGATCACGCCCGCCGCGCCCGCAGCCATCACCTGATTGACGAAACTATGCGCGTCGAACTTCGCGCCCTGAATCGCCACGAAGAGGCTCCCTGCGCGCGCCTCGCGCGAATCGTGTGTCACATCCGAGACGACGGCTGCGCCCGCGTCGCCCGCACCCGACAGTTTGCCGCCGACGGCTCGCGCCACGTCTCCCAGAGTCGCGTTTCCATTCCGTTCGTTCGCATCCGGCATTGAAGTTTTAGTTGATCCTTTCTCTCTCGTTCATCATGCGCGACTATAATTTACCTCACCGACTAATGGCCGCGCGCCGATTTCGCCCGCGAAATTTGTTGAAACCGGGACGCTGCTCCTGTTAATTCACGCTTCTACGTTGCAAATTCACACTTTCACCTTACAAATTGGTACTTTCACACTACAAATTCATACTTTCACTCTGCAAATTCATACTTTCGCACTACAAACTCGCACTTTCGCACTACAAATTGATACTTTCACACTGCAAATTGATACTTTCACGCCACAAATTCATACTTTCACGTTAATAATTGACACTTTCACACTGCAAATTCACACTTTCACGTTGATAATTGATACTTCCGCAGTGCAAACGCTCACTTTCACGCCGTAAATTGACCTTTCCACACGGCTGAAACGGTATGTCAGGCCGCAAGCACGCACTTTTGCGCCGTGAATCGGGACTTTCAACTCCCGGATGGCTTCGCCCCCAAAGTTCCTTTTGGGCAAAAAAATAGTTCACTCACCAAGCACAGATAAGACAAGCCGATCTTATCGGGTAAGCCGCAACCGTTATTATTCGGTGAAGTATGCTATTGTGTTCACTAACGATTTACTTGTTCTTTTGACTACCTACTATTCGACATCGGGATAAGCCTTATGAAACTTCTCCTTCTGCCGTCTGCCGTGTTTACACATACTATAAGACACCGGAAAGAGATGCCCGATGCCCAACGAACCTCGCACACCTAACGAAAATCATATTCTCGCGCATTTACCGCGCGAAGATTACGAGCGAATACAGCGACATTTAGAGCCGGTCGAGTTGTATCTCGGTCAAGTCGTGCAAGTAGCCGGCGAGACGATGGAGCATGTCTATTTCCCTCAGAACTCGATGATTTCTTTAATCTCACACACGGCGGCGGGCGAGAGCGTGGAAGTGGGCATCGTCGGCTTCGAGGGGATGGCGAACATCTCCTCGGTGCTGAGGGTTGAGCGCGCGCCGCACGAAGCGATGGTGCAGATTCCAGACGGCGCGATGCGGATGAGAGTGGGGGCGTTGCGCGAGGAGTTCAAATGCGGCGGCGCATTACAAGACATGCTCCTGCGTTATACGCAGGGACTGCTGTTGCAGACTTCACAAGTCGCGGCGTGCAACCGCCTGCACTCGATTTCGGAAAGACTGGCGCGATGGCTGCTGATGAGTTACGACCGCTGCGCGTGCAGAGATTTACCGTTCACGCAGGAATTTCTCGCCCTAATGCTCGGAGTGAGGCGGGCTGGCGTGACCGAGGCGGCTCTCGTCCTTCAAGCCGAAGGTTACATCAGTTACCGGCGAGGCCACATCCAACTGCTAGATAAAGAAGGGCTGGAGAATTTCGCTTGCGATTGCTATGCAATCGTGAAGGCGGAGTTCGACCTCCTGACCGCATAAGACTTTAGCCTATCCCCGCAAAACTGATTCACCGCCTTTATTCATCACTTATCTATCGGTGGTGAGCCAACTATATTATTGCCGTAATTAGGGCAATAATATACTTGACTGACCAAAGATGATTGGCTAGGTTTTGTGTTTGGGCTTGCTCGGCAGCTTTTCAGGCAAGTCTATTTTATCGTCGGCAAGGGATTCCATACTCACACCTGCGAGGCGGGCATACTGCAAGAGAATGGTCAGCGTCGGCTCACGTAACCCCGTCTCATACTTTGAAATCTGCTTAAACGTAATCTCGCCTTCAACGCCAAGCCGCTTGACTAACTCTGGCTGAGAGAGTCCGAGCGCGACACGTATCCTCAATAACTTCTCGGCAAGACGCTTCGGTTTCGTGCGCGGCTTCGTTCCCATCAGGCGCGGCCTCCTGAGAGAACAAACAGCACACGAAACTTGTCATGCTCGCCAAATGACGATATGCTAACTTCGCTCAACGCGGTCGCCGGGAGGATGAACCTTTCATCTCGCACGGCGATGCTCATTCACTCTTTAGAGGTTGAGGTTGAGCTACGCATGACCGTCACTGATTTTCAACATGAACGCGCGGCATGATAACAGACCGCGCCGGAGTTCGTCTTGCCTCTGCCTAGCGGGCGTCAACCGGCAGAGGCGCGCGGGGCTTGCGCCAGTGGGCGGCACAAGCCCCGCACCCTTACTACACATCTATGCCTCACATTCTCCTAGTCGAAGATCATAAGGTGGTTGCGCAAGCTGTCAAAGAGACGCTGGAAGATGAAGGCTGGCGCGTCACGCTCTGCGGCGACGGCGCGGTCGCGCTGCTCAAGCTGGCGAGTAAGACTAACTTTAACCTCTTGCTATGTGACTATCAGTTACCGAGCGTCAATGGCCTTGAGTTAGTCCGCTATGTGCGGACGCTTCCGCATCGCAAGCAGACGCCGATCATCATGTTTTCCGCGAGCGAATGTAGCAGGGAGGCGCGGCGTGCGGGCGTGAACGAGTTCTTACGGAAGCCGCAGGATATAGGCAAGATAGTCGAGACGGTTGCGCGTTTGCTTGTTTCTTAATTCGGATTTCAAGCCGACCCACTACTTCAAGATTGAAACTGAACCACTACCCAGTTTACATCTCCGGCGCGAAAGCATTACCATGCGGCGACTCCCCTCACCCGATCATTCTCCGTGGAGGATCAATGAAATTTCCGACCGCCGCTATCAGCTTGTCGCTCGCGCTTGTCCTGCTCGTCGCCTCTACGCCGCCTTCGCGCGCGGGCGCACCGGGCGTCCCACCCGAATATGATCTCGTCATCCTGAACGGCCTCATCGTTGACGGCACGGGTCGCCCGGCCTACACGGGCGACGTGGTGGTGGACGGCGACCGCATCGAACTCGTCGGCAAGTCGCGGCGCGGCGCGCACGCCAACCGCCGGATCGATGCAACCGGCCTCGTCATCGCGCCGGGCTTCATAGACATGCTCGGCCAGTCGGAAACGAATCTTTTGATTGATCCGCGCGCGATGAGCAAGGTGATGCAGGGCATCACGACGGAAGTGACGGGCGAGGGCGGCTCGATTGCCCCGATGAACGAGCGGCTCATCAAAGAGGACGAAGATTTTTACCGCCGTTTCAACCTCACGGTTGACTGGCGCACCCTCGCCGAATATTTCCGCCGCGTCGAGCGTCAGGGTTTGGGGCTGAACCTCGCCACGTTTGTCGGCGCAACTCAGGTGCGCGCCTACACGATGGGCTTCGACAACCGCGCGCCCACGCCCGCCGAACTCGAACAGATGCGCCGTCTCGTCGCGCAGGCGATGGAGGAAGGCGCGCTCGGACTTTCGACCTCGCTGCAATACGTCCCGGCGCGCTTCGCCAAGACCGACGAGATCGTCGAACTGGCGAAGGTCGCCGCGCGTTACGGCGGCGTCTACGCCACGCACCAGCGCAGCGAGGCCAACGCGCTCGACAGTTCGCTCGCCGAAGTCTTCGAGATCGCGCGGCGTGCGCGCATCCCCACGGGCATCTGGCATCTCAAAACCGCTTACAAGAAGAACTGGGGGCGCATGCCCGAAGTTCTCAGACGCATCGAAGCGGCGCGCGCCAAAGGCTTGAAGATCACCGCGGACGTGTATCCCTACACCGCCGCCAGCACCTCGCTCAACGCCTGCCTGCCGCCGTGGGCGCTCGAAGGCGGCACGGAACGGATGCTCGCGCGCCTCGCCGACCCCGAAACGCGCGCGCGTCTCAAACGCGACATCTCGACCGATTCAACCGACTGGGAAAACATCTATCTCGGCAGCGGCGGCGCAGAGGGCGTGCTCGTCGGCTCGGTCAATAATCCCGCGCTCGAAGCCTTGCAGG
>DASPJG010000258.1:0-3749 GCA_035628755.1 Pyrinomonadaceae bacterium | reverse complement strand
GAAGAACAACTCGGCAGGGAACTCGACCGGAGAAGAGGCCAGTAAAGCCATCAATCGTGAATCGTAAATTCAGGGAAACTGTTTTAGTCTATTCACGATTGAGGCTTCGCGCTTCACAAAAAAGTTATGCCCGACCTAATCGTTAATTATCCAGACCGCGCGCCCGACACGTTTCCGCTTGGCCGCCTGCGCATCACCATTGGCCGCTCGGCGCGCAACGACGTGTGCATCCCCGACCCGTTCGCCTCGCGCGTCCACGCCGAAGTGCGGCGCGAGGGCGACGCCTACATTTTGCAGGACTTGGGTTCGGCCAACGGCACGCTCTACAACGGCGACCGGGTGGAATCCGCGCTCGCGCTCACGCCGGGCGGGCGCATCCAGATCGGCGAGACCGAGATCGTCTTCCGCGACAAAGACGCGGGCGCGAGCGCGACCATGATCGCCGATGCCTCCTCCGGTTCGCTTCCCGAAGCCACCATCGCGCTCAACTCCGAGCAACGCTCAACCTCCGGCCTGCTCGAAGCCATCGAAGATGCGCGCACGCAAGGCTCAGCCGAGCAGCCCCGCCCCGTCGCCGGGACGATCATCAATTCGACGCGCGCCGCCTCGAACGCCGTCCAGCAGGGCGATCTGCTCGCGCTCATCAGCAAGGTGAGCGTGACGCTGCTCGCGCCCGCGACGCTCGACGAGACGCTGCGACAGGTGGTTGCGCTCGTCTTCGAGGCCGTGCCCGCCGAGCGTTGCCTGATCATGCTGCGCGATCAGAATGCGGAACTCAAAATCCGCGTCGCGCAGTTGCGCAACAGCAAGGACGAGACGGGCGAGGTGCGCGTCAGCCGCTCGATCATCGAAGAGGTCGTCGGGCAGGGTCGCTCCGTGCTCACTTCCGACGCGCAGCACGACCCGCGTTTCATGTCCTCGACGATGACCATTCAGGGCATTCGCTCCGTGCTCGCCGTCCCCTTAGGCGTCGGCGAACGCATCTTCGGCATGATCTACGCCGACTCGCCCCTCGCCGAAGCCAAGTTCTCGCAGGATCACCTGACGGTCTTGACGACGCTCGCCTCGGTGGCCGCCATCCGCGTCGAGAACGCGCGCCTGATGGAAGAAGACCTGGAGCGCGAACGCTTCGAGCGCGAACTGAACCTTGCGCGCGAGATTCAACAACGCTTCCAGCCGAGCGGCGCGCCGAACGTCGCCGGTTACGAGCTACAGGGCATCAGTTTCCCCTGCTACGAGATCGGCGGCGACTATTACGATTTCATCGAGCGACCCGACGGGCGCATGGTCATCGCGCTCGGCGACGTGTCGGGCAAGGGCACGTCAGCCGCCCTCCTGATGTCGAGCTTGCACGCGGCGATGCACGCGCAGATTCCGGCGCACAAAACGCTCGGCGACACGATCTCCGCCGTCAACCGCTACCTCGCCGAGACGATCCCCTTGAATCGTTTCATCACGCTTTTCTGCGCCGAACTCGACCCGGCCACCGGCTCGCTCTCGTTCCTGAACGCCGGACACAACCCGCCGCTCATCGCGCACGCCGGAGGCTCGATGGAGCAACTCGCGGCGGGCGGCATCCCTTTGGGCATCGTCGGAGACGCCGTCTACCGCGAAGGCCGCACGCAACTCCAGCCCGGCGACGCGCTCGTCATCTACTCCGACGGCGTCTCCGAGACGCAGAACGCGGCGGGCGAAGAGTATGGCCCCGTGCGTCTCTACAACACGGTGTCGCGCTACCTCGAATCCACCGCCGCGGGCATCCGCGACAAGATCGAGGCCGACCTCACCAAGTTCGCACAGGGCACGCCCGCCAGCGACGACATCACGCTCGTCATCGTCAAACGGCAGGCCGAAGGCGTCATGGTCGCCACGAATCGGGGCTGAGTTGTGCGTGAGGGGCGCGGACGCGCATAGTGAGCGCAGTGTCGTCATGTAATGGACTGCTTGAGTGCAATTATAGCCGTCTTGTATGATCGCGGCGGGTGCAAATTATGAGCGAAGAGACTACGCAAAATATTCCGGATGGCGATGGACGTTCCTTTGAAGAGCGAATATTCGCGCGCTTCGATGCGCTCGATTCAAGCGTGCGCGACCTTGATACGCGCCTCCAGAACCTCGAAGCGCGTGCTTACGACACCAAGCCAATCTGGGAACAGGCTCTCAAGGAGATTATCGAGACGAGGCGCGAACTCTCCAAGCGTCTCGACCGCATCTAGGCTATCGCGCACGAGACGCGTGCCGATTTGCGTGACGCCGAAGATCGTATCGGGAAACTCGAATCGGAACCCGCACAGTAGAGCCAAAGCGTGAAAGACTGTGAAAAGCGCGCGCCGCTCGATTATTAAAACGCTGACGCGAGCCTTGCGCCTCCGGTGTCCGGTCTGCGGCGGGTCTTCAATCGTCCAGAGTCCCTTTCACATCAAGCACCAATGCCCCGCCTGCGACGCCCTCTTCAAACGCGAGGACGGCTTCTTCGTCGGCGCGATCATGGCGAACGTGGTCACGACGGAGTTCGTGATTCTCGTCCTCTACGTGCTGTGCCTGCCCATCATCAACACGCGCTTCGAGCTTGTCCTGACCTGTCTCTCCGTCGTCGCGCTCCTGTTCCCCGTCGCCTTCTATCATCACAGTTGGAGTTTCTGGCTCGGCTTCGACCACGTCGTCGAAACCCTGCCCAAAGCCGGTGAGACGCCGAAACGGTAGCCTCGCGGCGCTTGTCCGCGCGCGCGAGGCCGCCGGGTCGCCGCCGTCACGCGCCTCGCTCAACCGCGGCTTCGTTCCAGCAAGATCATCATCAGGAGGCCGAGCAGGGCGCGCGTCTCTTCTCCCGCGTCGAGTTGCGCCCGCTGTTCGACGCTGAACTTGCCCTCGAAGAAGGCGGGGCGTTTCACCATGCGCAGCAGCACCGTGCCGTCGGCGCGCGTGACGAGATAGGCCGGGTTGAAGAGATAGCCCGTGAGCGCGCCGACGATTGGGAGTTGGCCGAGTAAGCTGTCGAACACCTTGACCCAGGCGTCCTCTTCGTTGACCGAGAGGGCGGCGTGGTCGTCGTCTTCAATCTCGTAGTGCGTCTTCCAGAGCGAGCGCATCCCGTGACGCTTGATCGAGCCGAGCGTATTTCCGGCGTTGTCGGTGAAGCGATAACGGGCGGAGAAATCCATGATGCGGTCGGCGTTGATGTGATAGAGCGGCCTCTGCTGCGCCTCGTCGCCGAAGACGGTGATCGCCTCTTTCAGCTTGAAGGCTTTACGCCTGACGTAAAAGATCAAGTTGCCCTGAGCGTCCCTGACCGAGAGCTGCTGCGCGATGGCGAGCAGCTTGAAAGTGATGTCGAGCGGATAATTCATGTTCGTCTCCAGAAGCTTGTGCCTTCCCGGCAGCGACGGTTTCAGGGACTCGATCACCGCAGCCCCAGACTCGCGGCGATCTTCTCCGCCGTCTTCTCGCCCACGCCGTCAACCATTTCCAGCCCGCCGCCCGCGACGAATTTCTTGAGGTCGTCGCGAGAGGAGATTTTAAACTGTTGGTGGAGCGCGGCGGCGGTCTTGATGCCGACGCCGGGCACGTCGAGCAGATCGAGCACGGTTTCGGGCGTCTCGGCGACGAGTTTCTCGTAAGCCTCGAAGGTTCCGCGCTCGCAGAGTTCCACGATCTTGCCGCTGATGGCCTTGCCCACGGAAGGAATCGCCTGCAAAGCCTTCGCGCCTTCTTCGCGCGCCACGTCGGCCAACGGGACAGGCCACGTCTCG
>DASPJG010000257.1:0-4449 GCA_035628755.1 Pyrinomonadaceae bacterium | reverse complement strand
TACACGCTGCAAACCGTCTTTGTCGTCGTGCTCATCCTGCCCTTGATGCTGCGCATCAGCGTGCGCCTGACCCTGCTGCTTTTCGTGACGATGCCGCTCGTCTCTTTGACGGTGAAGTTCTTCGGCCAGCAGGTACACGTGCGCTTCGAGAAGATTCAGGATTTCTTCGCACAGATTTCCGCGCGCGCGCAGGAAAACTTTACGGGCGTGCGGGTGGTGCGCGCTTACGCGCAGGAGGAGGCCGAGATCGCGGTCTTCAAAAAACTCAACCGCGAATACGCCGACCGCAATCTCGGCCTTGTCCGCATTGACGCGGTGATGCGCCCTCTGATGCAAGCCCTGATCGGTCTGGGCTTCGTCCTGATTCTCTGGTATGGCGGCATGTTGGCCGTCAACGGTCGCATCACGGTCGGGCAGTTCACGGAGTTCAACCTCTATCTCACGCGCCTCATCTGGCCGCTCATCGCGCTCGGCTACGTGGTCAACCTTTATCAACGCGGCACGGCAAGCCTCAAACGCATGAACGCCGTCTTCGCGGTCAAACCGGCCATCGCCGACGCGGAAGGCGTGCGCACGCAACCGCCAATCAAAGGGCGCATCGAGTTTCGCAATTTGACGTTCTCCTACAGCGAACATCTGCCGCCGGTGCTGCGCGACATCAATCTGCTGATCGAGGCGGGGCAGACCGTCGCATTTGTCGGGCGCACGGGCACGGGCAAGTCAACGCTGATGAACCTGCTCCCGCGCCTGATGGACGCCCCGCGCGGCACGGTCTTGATTGACGACGTTCCGCTCGCCAACTACCCGCTCGCGCAGTTGCGTTCGAGCATCGGCTACGTCCCGCAGGAGTCTTTTCTGTTCAGCGAGTCGCTCGCCGAAAACATCGCCTTCGGGGTTGAGCGCGCCGAACGCGCCGAGATCGAATGGGCAGCCGAGATCGCAGGCTTGAGCGAAGACATACGCAGTTTTCCCGAAGGCTTCGACACGCTCGTCGGCGAGCGCGGCATCACGCTTTCCGGCGGGCAGAAGCAGCGCACGGCGATTGCGCGCGCCGTCTTGCGCCAGCCGCGCATCCTGATTCTCGACGATGCGCTTTCCAGCGTTGACACCTACACCGAGGAAAAAATTCTCGCGCAACTGCGCGGCGTGATGCGCGAGCGCACGAGCCTCATTGTCTCGCACCGCGTCTCGACCGTGCGCGACGCAGACCTCATCTGCGTGCTCGACGAAGGCCGCATCATCGAACGCGGCACGCACGACGAACTGCTCACGCGCGGCGGCGAATACGCCGCGCTCTACGAGCGGCAACTGCTGGAAGAAGAACTCGCGGCCAGTTGAGTTTAGATTGGAGTGTGAGCGCAGGAAAACGTTGCCGGTGGCGGCGGAGTTGGGAGTGAAAACCGATGAATGAAAGGCCGGTCAGGGTTGGTACGGAAGCGCGGCGACGCGGGCTGCTGCTCATCTGGGGCGCGCAACTCATGTCGCTCGCCGTTCTTTTCTCGCTGACTTACGTTGTCAGGCCGGAGGCGAGCGCGGACGGCAATCACACGCTGGCGTGGGCGTTCGGCGCAATCGGCTTCACCACTTTTATCGCCTCGTTTCTCGTCAAGCGCAAGCTGCTGGATCAGGCCGCCTTGAAACGTCGCGCCGATCTCGGCACGACCGCCTACGTGCTGGCCTTCGCCATGTGCGAGTTGGCGGCCATCCTCGGTTTCGTCGCTTACGTCATCACGGGGCTGTCCTACACGCTCCATTCATTCATCATCGCGGCTGCGGGCTTGCTGCTCCACTTCCCCGCGCGCGGCGCGCTCGAAGGCATCGAAATAAACGACACGGGTGTGGATTTAAATAAGACGACTTTTTAATTGGCGGAAAATTTTCAAGCATGGCGACAGCGGTTCGACAATTTCACGAAGAAGAGGCCATCGGCAAAACTTACGATTCGCAGATTGCGCGTCGTCTGCTGCGCTACCTGAAGCCCTATCTGCGCCTCCTCATCCCCGCGCTCGGGTTGACTCTGGCATTGAACGGGCTGCGGGTGCTGCAACCGAAGTTCACGCAGTACGCGATTGACTGGTACATCCTGCCCTGCCAGCAGGGCAGCGGTGTTTCCTGCCAGCCGGGCGGGCTGCTCTGGCTCGCGCTGGCGATGTTCGGCGTGCTGCTTCTGACCTTCTTCTTCTCTTACGCGGCGGCGGTCTTGCTCAACACCATCGGCCAGCACGTCATGTACGACCTGCGCGCGGAGCTTTACGAAAAGCTGCAACATCAGGAGGTGGCCTACTTCGACCACAACCCCGTCGGGCGCATCATGACGCGCCTCACTTCCGATGTTGACGCTTTGAATGAATTGTTCACCTCGGGCGTGACGGACGTGCTCGGCGATCTCGTTACGATCTTCATCATCATCGCCATCATGCTCGCCATGGACTGGCGGCTTACGCTCATCACGCTTATCACCGTGCCGCTGCTCTTCGCCGCGACCTCTTGGTTTCGCAAGCACGCGCGGCGCGGCTACGACATGGTGCGCACGCGTCTCGCGCGCATCAACTCGTTTTTGCAGGAACACCTGTCGGGCGCGCAGACCGTCCAGATTTTTAACCGCGAGGCGAAGTCCGAACGCAAGTTCCACGAACTCAACGATGACTACCGCCGCGCCAACATCGAGACAATCTTTTACTACGCCGTCTTCTTCCCGCTCGTCGACTTTATCGGCGCAATCGGCATCGCGCTCATCGTCTGGTACGGCGGCTACCGCGTGTTGGGCACGACGCCCGGCATGACGCAACTCCTGACGCTCGGCGCGCTCGTCGCCTTCATCCAATACTCGCAGGCTCTCTTCCAGCCGATCCGCGACATCTCCGACAAGTACAACGTCTTGCAGGCCGCGATGGTCGCCTCGCACCGCCTCTTCAAAACGCTCGATCTGCCCATCGCCATCAAGACGCCCGCCGCGCCGAAACAGGCGGGGCGCGCGCGCGGTCGCATCGAATTCGAGAACGTCTGGTTCGCTTACAAAGGCGAGGACTGGGTATTGAAGGACGTGTCGTTCGCCGTCGAACCGGGACAGTCCGTCGCGCTCGTCGGGCACACGGGTTCGGGCAAGACGACGATCACGAACCTGCTCATGCGGTTTTACGACGTGCAGCGCGGGCGCGTGCTGCTGGACGGCGTAGACGTGCGCGAGTGGGATTTGCGCGCGCTCCGCGAAAACTTCGCGGTCGTGTTGCAGGACGTGTTTCTGTTCAGCGGCACGGTCGAGAGCAACATCCGGCTTGGCCGCGAGGAGATGCCGGACGAGCGCGTCGCCTGGGCGGCGCACGAGGTGCATGCGGAGAGTTTCATCGAGCGTTTGCCGGGAGGCTTCAAGGCGGAGGTGAGGGAGCGCGGGGCGGGGCTGTCGGTCGGGCAGAAGCAGTTGATCAGTTTCGCGCGCGCGCTGGCCTTCGATCCCGCGCTCCTGATTCTCGACGAGGCGACGAGTTCGATTGACACCGAGACCGAACAACTTATCCAACAGGCCATCGAACGCGTGATGCGCGACCGCACCGCGATTCTCGTCGCGCACCGCCTCTCCACCATCCAGCGCGCCGACCGCATCATCGTCCTCCACCACGGCGAAATCCGCGAGCAGGGTTCGCATCAGGAATTGCTCACCTTGCGCGGCCTCTACTGGCGACTCTACAAACTCCAGTACGCGGACAAGTCGCGCGACGAAGCCGTGCCGGACTTTCCGCTGCGCGACACGATGCAATACGGCGATTGAATAGTTGAGACAACACACGGCGGGCGGCGTTCTGAAAACTTTGCATTTCAGAACGCCGCCCGCCGTGTGTCTCAAGAAGGCTTGTGATTCAGCCCGAACGCGCCATTTAACTCTTGACCTCTTCCGGTTGCGGCGGTTTCGACGGCTGCTTCGCGCGGGCTTTGATGGGCGTCACGGATTCCAGCGATTGATAAATCTGGAGGTACATCTGCGTCTCGCGCGGGATGAGCGTGCGCCAAGATGCGCCGCCGCGACGGATGTAACCGGCGAGTTTGGCCGGGTTGGAATTGTAACCGGCGGCGATCAAGTCGGCGGGTGTAGCGATGCCGCTAGCGAGCGCGTTGGCGATGGTCTGGTTGAGCAAGAGGTCGCTCCAAGTGTCGCGGATGTAGAGCAGCATCGCTTCGAGCGCGTTGCCGTGGTTGCGCATGCCGAGCACGAAATCGGGGTTGAGGCCGACAGCCGGATAACGTTGCCGGAGCATCTGGTAAGTCCAGGGGATCATCTGCACCATGCCGCCCGCCCCGGCGGTGCTCACAGAATAGCGGTAAGTATCGAGTTCGTTCAGCGCGTAAAGCGCGTAAATCTCGTTGAAGAGTGCGAGGCGCGACTCGGTACGGAAGCGTTGGTGATCGACGTGCTCGACGAGACATAGACGCTCGGCCATGTCCAGCACTTCGGGC
>DASPJG010000256.1:0-5707 GCA_035628755.1 Pyrinomonadaceae bacterium | reverse complement strand
GTGCCCGCCAACACTTCCGCGTGGCGCAGGGGCAACGAGGGCTGCGCCTGCATCTCGTCAATCGGCGCGCTCCCCTGCGGGTCTAGCTCCCGCTCCGCACACGCGACGTTGATCGCGCGCCGCACGAGTTCTTCAAGATCGCGCCTTGCCTCCGTGCGCCCCGCATTAGGCAACTGCGCGTGAGCGCGCGGCGCAGCACATGCCAACGCACACGCGAGCGCGACGCACCACAGCCAGAGGCTCAGCCGAGTCCGTCTGTTTTTCTTCGCGTTGCGGGGTGTCAGTGGTCGCATAGAGTTATGTTCAAGATCAGCGGTTGCGCCAGACGGGCTTGCGTTTCTCCATGAAGGCGTTGATGCCCTCGCCCGCGTCTTCCGTCTTCATCAACTCATTCAGGTAGAGACTTTCCACGCGCGCCAGCACGTCTTCCAGACGTTCCTCGCGCGAGATGTCGAGCGCGCGGCGCGCGAGTTCCAGTGCGGGCGCGGACAGATCGCGCAGCCGCGCCAGTATCTCCTGCGCCTTCGCTTCGAGTTCGGCGGGCGCAACGACGTAGTTGACGAGTCCGAGCCGCAGGGCTTCGGGCGCGTCTATCAGTTCGCCCGTCAGAATGAGTTCGCGCGCGCGCCGCTCGCCGATGACGCGCGGCAGCATGATCGCGGCCACCGGAGGAAACACGCCCAGTTTGATCTCCGGCTGGCCGAAGCGTGCGCGCTCCGACGCGATAACAATATCGCACGCCGCCACCAATTCGCACCCGCCCCCCAGAGCCGCGCCGTCTACCAACGCCACGACCGGCTTCGCCATCGTCTCCAGCGCGCGGAAAATGTTATGAAACGATTCGAGCATCTGGTAGATGGTCTCCGCCACATGCTCCTCAATCGCCACGCCCGCGCTGAATGCGCGCGTGCCCGGCGCGGCCTCGAACACGACCGCCACCATCTCCCGCGCCCCCGCACACTCTTCGAGCGCGCTTCCCACCTCGCGCATCATCGAGATGTTCAAAACGTTCAACGGCGCGCGCGACAGGCTAATGCGCCCCACGCGATCCTCAATCCTGAAACCTATGTGCCGGTAGCTACTCATAACAGTCAGCAGTCAGTGGTGAGCGGTGAGCAGCCGAAACTGTTTTCCGGCTACTCACTGCTCAGTGCTTACTAAAGTAATTGTCCGCCGTCAACCCGGATCACTTCGCCCGTGATGTGGCGCGCGGCATCAGAGCAGAGGAAGGCGACAACCGAAGCCACCTCTTCCGGTTCGCCGATGCGCCCGAAGACGGTCTCGCGCGCGGCTTCCTCAATGACCTCCGCGGGCAGGCGTTCGATCAACGGCGTGCGGATGAAGCCGGGCGCGACGGCGTTGACGTTTATGCCGTCGCGTCCCAGATCGGCTGCCGCCGAGCGCGTCAGCGCGACGACCCCGGCCTTCGACGCCGCGTAGTTGCTGATGCCGAAACGACCGCGCAGGGCTTCGATGGAAGCGACGTTGACGATCTTCCCCGATCCTTGCGCGCGAAAGGCGGGCGCGACGGCGCGGATGTAATTGAACGTCCCCTTGAGATTCACGTTCAGCACGCGCTCCCACTGCGTCTCGGTCATCTTCCAGAGGGGCGCGTCTTCGGTTGTCCCCGCCGCGTTGACGAGAATATTGACGCCGCCGAGGCGTACCCGCGTCTCGGCCACGATGCGTTCGGCCTTGCCGTAATCCGCCACGTTCGCGTGAAAGCTGGCGACGCGCGCGCCCGCCTCGCGCACGAGACGCGCGGCCTCCGTCATCAAATCCTCGCCCGCCAGATCAACGACGACCACGCTCGCGCCGCCACGCGCGAACTCAAGCGCGCACGCGCGGCCAATGCCCGAGGCCGCGCCCGTCACGATTGCTACCTGACCGTCGAAATTCATCTCCGCATCAATGCTTTCGCCCGCCGCGCTTCACCCGTTCACCTTCACTCGCCCGCGCCGCTCTTTTGCCCGAGCGTGTAGAGCCAGCCCTCGTAGAGCCGCTTTTGTTCGGGCGTCTGCTGCGCGAGCGGCACGATGCGGTAGTTCTCTTCGACGCGGCTGCCGAGTTTGAAAGTGACGTTGCGCAGTTCGTCGAGACGAAAGACGGTGAGCCGCACCTCGTCGCCCGGCTTTCTCTCTTCGAGCCGCGCGTTGAAGGTGGTTAAGTTCACGCGCTGGCCGTCGAGCGCGACGATCTGATCGCCGAAAGTGATGCCCTGATTGTAAGCGGGCGTGCCCGCCGGGACGCTTGAGACGAGGAGACGGTCGCCGTCCTGCCGCAGGTTCGCGCCGAGGTACGCTTTCGGCGCGGCGGGTTTCGACGCATCGCCCGTCTGCGTGGCGACGGTCTGCAATTGCAGGCCGACGGCGTTGAAGGCCGTGTTGTAATCCAGTTCTTCACGCCCGCGCACGTAGCGACGGAAAAAATCGTCGAGGCTTGCGCCCGCCGCCTGTTCCGCCGCGCGCTGGAAATCCTCGGGCGTGTAGTTGCGGTTTTTCTTCGCAAACTCGTTGTAGAGATAACGCATCACGTCGTCGAGCGACCGCGCGCCCGCCGAGCGGCGGCGGATTTCGAGATCGAGCAGGAGACCGACGATAGCTCCCTTATCGTAATAAGAGATAGCCGAGTTGAGCGTGTTCTCGTCCGGGCGGTAATACTTGATCCAGGCGTCGAAGCTGGCCTCTTCGAGACTCTGCTCCAGCCGTCCCGGCGTGTTCTGCAAACCGCGAATCGCGTTGGCAATCGTCGTCAGGTATTCCCTGTCGCCGATGACCCCGGCGCGGCGCGACAGGATGTTTTCGTAATAACTCGTGATGCCCTCGGCCACCCACAGCAGGCGCGTGTAATTTTCGCCCGTGTAATCGAAGGGGCCGAGCGCGTCTGGCCGGATGCGCTTGACGTTCCAAAGGTGGTAATACTCGTGCGCGACGAGCGAGAGGAAATCATCCCACGAGGCTTCGGGGCGAAACGCGTAGCGACGCCAGATGAGCGCGGTCGAGTTCAGGTGTTCAAGCCCGCCGCCCGCCGAAGGGTGCAGCATCAACATGAACGTGTAATCACGATAGGGCACGTCGCCCATCATCTCGACCGATGTCTCCACGATCTTCTGCACGTCGCGCCGCATGCGCTCCGGGTCATAGTTGCCTTCGCCGTCGATCACGATGCGATGCGGGACGCCGCGCACCTCGAACGAGATGGTCTTGAAGTCGCTGGCGAGAAACGGCGAGTCGTAAAGCACGTCGAAGTTCTCGGCGCGAAACGTGTTGCGCTGACCGGCGACAGCGGGCAATCCCGTCGCCACCTTCCAATCGCCAAACGGCACGACGCGCACCGTCGCAGGCGCGGCGAGTTGGCCGTCCACGTACATCAGGAGCGCGGCGTTGTTCCAGAAAGCATGACGGTCGTGCAATTCGTTCGTCCGCACGGTCAGTTCGTTGGCATAGACGCTGTACGTCGCACGCACCTCGCGCGCCGCCCCACCGGTCTCCACGCGCCACGTGTTTTTGTTAATTTTGCGCCACGCCAGCGGCCTGCTGTTGCCGCCCGCTTCGGTCGCCGCGAAATCCTGCACGTGCCGCGCATACTCGCGCACGAGATACGACCCCGGCGTCCACACGGGCATCACCAGATCAACCTGCGCCGGGAGATTCCCCGCCCTGCCGCTCCCGACGCGCATCTCGACCTGCAACAGGTGGGTGTGCGGTGCGGGCATCGAGACGGTATAGGAGATTTCCGGCGCGGCATTCGCGGAGGGCGTGCGATCATTCCCCTGCTGCGCCTGTGCGCCTTGCGCCGCGGCCAAAACCAGAATCCACACGAGTGACAACAGAGACGTGCGACGTAAAAGCATCGTATACAACTTTCCTTTGCTTATGCTGGATGTACGGGAGAAACCCTTTCAAGCCCGCATCTTACTACGAAAGTTGACAGCGCGCCCAACATCGCCGCAATGAAACTTTTTATGTCTCCCAAACGAAGAAAACAATTGCATTTACTAAGCTTTAACGGTTAATCTTCATTGTGCCGTGGAGGGATCCTCTTCCAGACATCTGCCGTGCTCCCGCATGTTAAGTCTTCACGGCCACACGAAGGCCGCGCCACCTGAGATAAACCGCAGCAGCGATGCAGGGACTGAAAACGAAGGAATTAATTAAAACAACGCGAGTAAATTCTGTAGAACGCTGAGTGTCGTCTCCGTCATTAGATCAACCGTCAACTCTCCACTCTTAAATTCTTCGCCGGAATCAACCGAATTGGGGCGTATGGCGCCGGGCGGCGGAGGCGGCGGGGGCGGCGGAACGATCCAGGGATAGATGACTCCTTCGCCCGCCCATGCAGTATTGACAAGCACAAAAGCTAAAATGAGGGTAGCAAACTCTTGTTTAAGGCGTTTCACGGTTTCTCCTGAAAATTAAGCTGTGATTAAAAGGGGAGTCTTGTCTATTTCCACACCGGTTAAAAACCTTCCAAACAGAATCATAGGGAAACGTTAAACACCTTGCAAGTTAATTAGCAGGCGTACATAAACGTAAAGTTATCAGATGCTTACGGAAAAAATGGTTAATTATAAGGATGACCCGGCCTCGACGCTTGCCGAGCGGGCGATTCGCATCTGTCAATTTGCTAAAGAGTTTGAAGAATCCGGCAATTATGAAGCTGCGATTGACGTAATGAGGGAGTTATGGCCGTCGGTCGAAGGCCGTCCGCAAACTGAGGGTTTAGAGCACTTTGAGGCAGCGGAAGTGTTGCTGCGCGCCGGAACTTTATTAGTATTTACGGGCGGAGTTAAACATCCCGAGGGTAATTATGAATCCGCGAAAAACCTGATCAGCGAAAGCATCAGACTGTTTGAAGCTATCGGACGGACGGACAAAGTTGTCGAGGCACAGACGGAGCTTGCGCATTGCTATGCGAGAGGGGGAGCTTACGATGACGCCCGTTCGATACTTCGTCTGGCTCTCTCGCAGTTGGGCAATAGCGAGCGCGAGCAGAAGGTGGCGACCTTACTGCGTAGCTCGATAGTTGAAGCCTCCGCCACCAGATTCAACGATGCGCTACAGCTTTTGCTGGAAGCCGCGCCTTTGATCGAAGCGAGCACCAATCATGCGAGAAAAGGGCAATTCCACGCGCACTTCGCCATCGTGCTGGAGATGCTCGGCAAAGGAGAGAACCGTGCGGACTACGCAGACCGCGCGCTGATCGAGCATGCCGCCGCGAGTTTTCACTTCGAGCGGGCAGGCCACACGCGCTACTACGCCTGTGGCGAAAACAACATCGGTCTCCTACATCTCAAAGCGGGCAGGTTCACCCAAGCCCACGAGCACCTTGATCGCGCGCGTCGGCTGTTCACCGGACTCAATGACAGAGATAGCGTCGCACAGGTAGACGACACGCGTGCGCGCGTCTTCATCGAGCAGCAAAAGAACAGGGAGGCCGGGGTGGCGGCGCGCGAAGCCGTACAAGCTTTAGAAAACAGCGGGCAGCAGAGGCTCTTCGCCGAAGCATTGACCACCTGGGGGACGGCTTTAGCGCGTTTGGGCAGGCAGGAGGAGGCACGCCGGGTGTTGCAGCGCGCGTTTGAAGTGGCGGAGCAGGCGGGCGCGCTTGAGGAAGCCGGGACGGCTGAATTGACGATGCTTGAGGAATTGGGCGAGCATCTGGCGATTGCGGAATTGCGCGCGATTTATGAACTGGCCGATCACCT
>DASPJG010000255.1:0-12253 GCA_035628755.1 Pyrinomonadaceae bacterium | reverse complement strand
GTTGGCCGGCCTTCATCCCGATCACTTTCGAGACGACCGTGCTCGGCGCGGCGATGGCGGCGATCTTCGGCATGCTCGCTTTAAACGGGCTGCCCGAACCTTATCACCCGGTCTTCAACGTGCCGAACTTCGCGCTCGCCTCGCGCGACCGCTTCTTTCTCGTCATCGAGGCGCGCGATCCGAAGTTCGACCGCGAGGCGACGACCGGTTTTCTCCGTAGTCTGGGGGCGCAAGAGGTGGCCGATGTCGAACACTAAGAACGGTGAGCGGAAAGTAGTGAGCAGTGAGCAGCAAAAAACATGGCTGCGCACGCTCTTCCCCTGCTTACTGCTCGCTGCTTACTGCTTACTGGCTCTCGGCTGTCGCCAAGACATGCAGGATCAGCCGCGTTATGAAGTCTACGAGCCGAGCAAGAGCTTTGCCGACGGGCAAGCGTCGCGCCCCTACGTCGAAGGGACGGTCGCGCGCGGCTACCGCGACGTGAACACGGCTTACTACACGGGGAAGAACGCGGCGGGCACGGGCAATGGCACAGGCGGGCAGTCGGCGGGCGGCGCGGGCGGCCTGACGCCGCTGCCGAGCGCGGGGGCTAACGTGCCGAACGTGCAGGGCGCGAACGCTGGCGGCACGCAGATGGGCGGCGACGTGAACGTGCGCGGCAACGTCGCGGGGAACGTCCCCGGCGGCGCGGGGCAGACGGGCACGCCGGGGGGCGTCAACGAGTTCCCGTTCGCCATCACGGCCAGAGAATTGGATCGCGGCGAGGAGCGTTTCAACATCTACTGCGCGATGTGTCACGGCCAGACCGGCTACGGCGACGGCATGATCGTGCGGCGCGGCTTCCGCCGCCCGCCATCGCTGCACGACGACCGGCTGCGCAATGAAACGCTCGGCCACTTCTTCGACGTGATCACGAACGGCTGGGGCGCGATGCCCGACTACTCCGAGCTGATACCGCCGCGCGACCGCTGGGCGATCATCGCCTACATCCGCGCGCTGCAACTCAGCCAGAACACGCCCGCCGCCGAAGTGACCGAGGCGCAGCGCAACCAGCGCAAGCCCGGGCCGGGCACGCCGACCACCGAAGGCGGACATCAGGGAACCGGAGGGGAGCGCACGCCATGAGCGCCCAAGCAGAAACCACGACCACTTACAACGCCCCGCCTGCGGTCGCGCGGCTCGGCGGGCGCGCGCTCGTCGCAGGCATCGTCGCGCTCGTCCTGTGTCTCGTCGGCGCGTTCGTCAACCCCGCCGGGTTCTGGCGCGCCTATCTCGTCGGCTATGTCTTCTGGACGGGCGTTTCGGTCGGCGCGCTCGCCATCATTATGCTGCACCACCTGTCGGGCGGCGGTTGGGGCGTCGTCATCCGCCGCCCGCTCGAAGCCGCCGCGCGCACGCTGCCCGTGATGGCGATCCTGTTTCTGCCTATCGCCTACGCGGTTTTCGCGCACCAACTCTACCCGTGGACTGTGCCCGAAGAGGCAGACCTTGAGATCATCAAGCACAAGGCGATCTACCTGAACGTCCCGTTCTTCCTCGCGCGCACGGTTTTCTACTTTGCGATGTGGGGCATGCTGGCCTACTTCCTGAGCAAGTGGTCGCTGCAACAGGACAGGGCGGACGACCCGCGCGAACGCCGCCGTCTGAAGGAAAAACTGCAAAACCTGAGCGGCCCCGGAATTTTGCTGTTCGGCCTGACCGTCTCGTTCGCCGCCGTTGACTGGGTGATGTCGCTTGAGCCGGAGTGGTTCTCGACGATCTATGGCCTGCTGATCATGGTCGGGTGGGGTTTGACCGCGCTCGCCTTCGCCATCGCCACCACCGTCATCCTCTCGCGGGAAGAAGCCCTCGCGCGCGTCTACCAGCCGCGCCATTTTCACGACCACGGCAAACTCCTGCTCGCCTTCGTGATGCTCTGGGCTTACTTTTCGTTCTCGCAGTTTTTGATCATCTGGTCGGGCAATTTGCCGGAAGAAATTCCGTGGTACATGCGCCGCCTGTTCGGCGGCTGGGGCTATGTTGCGGTCGCGCTCGTCGTCCTGCATTTCGCGCTGCCCTTCGTGCTCCTGCTCTCGCGCGAGCGCAAGCGGCGGGCGCGCGCCCTCGTCCTCGTCGCGCTGCTCGTGCTCGTCATGCGCGTCGTCGATCTGTTCTGGACGATTGCGCCGAGCGTGCTGGCGATGCCGCACCACGGCGGCGGCGCAGAAGGGGCGCACGACGGCGGCATAGGGGACACGGTGGCCTACGCGCTGAACTTCATTACGCCAATCGCCATCGGCGGCTTCTGGCTCTGGTGGTACGCGCGCGAACTGGCGTCGCGCCCGTTGCTCCCGCTCGGCGACGAGGGGCTGGAAAACGCGCTCGCCGAACCGGACGGCCATCACTGAGGGGCGTCGGGCGAAGAGGAAAAGGTTATAGGGATAAAGGTCGCGGGTTAATCGAGAGTCGAGGAGTTGAGATGGGAATTTTCGGTCATCACGGCAACGGCAAGGGGAAGATGCACCTGACGGAGACGCCGGACGTGAGCCACATCACGAACCCGGACGTGATGCACGAGGAGTCGGACGTGAGCGTGCGCGGCGTCGGCACGTTCGTCGGGCTGCTGTTTCTCGGCCTGCTCATCGTGAGCGGCCTGATGCTCGGCATGTTCAAATTGCTCGAAGCCTACGCCGTGAGCCAGGAGGCGCAGCCCGCGCCGATGGCGCGCAGCGAGCGCGAGCGTCTGCCGCCTCCCGGCGTGCCGCGCCTACAGGGCGCGCCCGACCACCGCTCGCTCGACAACCCGAACCTGATCTTCGAGAAGAAAGAGCCGACGCTCGAATGGGAGGCGCTCAAGGACAAGTACCAGTACGATCTGGAAACCGCCGCCGAAGTTAATCCCGGCGCAGGCATGTGGCGCATCCCGATTGCCGACGCCAAGAAGAAACTTCTGGAGAAGGGCTTGCCCACGCGCCAAAGCGCATCCGGCGGCGCAGAGGACGCCGAAGGCATCAACCTCCCGACCTTTTCGAGCGCGGGGCGGCAGGCCGAGAAGCGCGAGAAGTGGATGACGACGGGCGGCAACGCGCAGCCTGCCGCGAGCAACCCGCAGCCGCACGGCGCGGGCGAAACCAAGCATTGAGCAGTTTGATGAAAAAAGTATTAACTCGAAATAAAGCTGCGGGTCGGCGTGGACGGGCGCACGCCTTCTTCGCGCGCCGCGTCGCAGGGCTGCTGCTGGTCGCCGCATGCTGCTTGCCGCTCACCGCCTACGGGCAGTACGCGCAGCCGCCGCAGGGCGGCGTGTCCAGTAACGACGTGCCGCTCGCGCTCCGTGACATCGGCATCGAGCAGCGTCTGAACGAGCAGGTTCCGCTCGACCTCAACTTCCGCGACGAGGCCGGACGGACAGTGCGCCTCGGCGACTACTTCGGCAAACGTCCCGTCGTCTTCTCGCTCGTCTATTACAACTGCCCGAAGCTGTGCAACCTCGTCTTGAACGGACTCGTCGGCGGCTTGAAGACGCTGCCCTTCACGGTGGGCAAAGAGTTCGACGTGGTGACCGTGAGTTTCGACCCGCGCGAGTCGGCGGCGGACGCCGCCAAGAAAAAGGAGGTCGTGCTGCACGACTACGGACGCCTCGGCGACGCCGCTTCATTCAACGCCGGTTGGCACTTCCTGACGGGCGACAAGGCTTCGATTGACGCGCTCGCAAACGCTGTCGGCTTCAAGTATGTGTTCGACACGGCGACAGACCAGTTCGCGCACGCGAGCGGCGTCATGGTGGCGACGCCTGCGGGGAAACTCTCGCACTACTTTTACGGCATCGAGTATGCGCCGCGAGATTTGAAATTCGGTCTAGTGGAGGCGTCCGAAGGGAAGATCGGGAGCGCGGTGGACAAGCTGACGCTCTATTGCTTCCACTACGACCCGACGACGGGCAAGTACGGCCCGGCGATCATGAACATCATGCGCCTGACGGGTATTTTAACCGTCGTGGGGCTGGTGGTTTTAATCATGGTCTTGCACCGGCGTCGCCGCCGCAACGAGCCGGAACAGCCGCAGCCAATGAGCACGGGAGAGGCAGGAGGGATCGCTTAACGAGATGCAGTTGCCACGATTACCATTTACGCCGGAGCAGGCTTCGACCGTCTCAGGTGAGGTGGACGCGCTCTACACTTATCTGGTCGCGATTACGATCTTCTTCTCCGTGCTCGTCACGGTGCTCATCTTTTATTTCGCCGTCAAGTATCGCCGCCGGTCGGAAAACGAACTGCCGCAGCCCATCGCCGGTTCGGTCAAACTGGAGACGATGTGGACGGTCATCCCGTTCCTCATCGCGATGACGATCTTCGTGTGGGGCGCGAGCCTCTACTTCACGCTCTATCGCCCGCCGAAAGACGCCATCGAGATTTACGTCGTCGGCAAGCAGTGGATGTGGAAGTTTCAGCACACGGAGGGGCAGCGCGAGATCAACGAACTGCACGTTCCCGTCGGCGCAAAAGTGAAGTTGACGATGACGACCGAAGACGTGATCCACTCGTTCGCCGTGCCCGCCTTCCGCATCCGCTCCGACGTGGTTCCGGGTCGCTACACCTTCGCGTGGTTCGAGGCGACGAAGACGGGGCGTTATCACATTTTCTGCACGGAGTTTTGCGGGACGAACCATTCGGGCATGACTGGGTGGGTTGAAGTGATGGAGCCGACGGCCTATCAGGCGTGGCTCGCGGGCGGCGGTTCGGATTCCCCTGCGGCGCAGGGCGAGAAACTCTTCCAGTCGCTCGGCTGCGCCACGTGCCACCGCACGGACACGCAGGGGCGCGGCCCCGTCCTGACGGGCATCTTCGGCAAGCCGCAGCGCGTTCAGGGCGGCGCAGACGTAGTGGTTGACGAGGCGTATTTGCGCGAGTCAATCACAAACCCGGCGGCGAAGGTGGTTGATGGCTTCCAGCCGATCATGCCTTCGTATCAGGGGCAGGTGAGCGAGGAGCAATTGCTGCAACTTATCGCCTACATCCGCTCGCTCGGCGCGCCCGACCAGGGCACGACGATGACGAACGCCGGGACGGGGCAAGGAGAGCCTTCGACGACGACCGGCATCGCCCCCGACGCGCAACGCTCGAACCCGCTCGGCCCCACTTCGCCCAACCAGATGCAGGGCAACACCCCGCCGGGCGGGCTATCGCCGCAGGGTCGCCGCTCAGGCCAGACGGGCGGCGGCACGTCGCAGACGGGCGCGGGCAGCAATCAGTCGCGCGGCAGCGGCAACAGCAACCGTTAGGCAACGAAGCCGAGAGAGTTCAGGTCACAGGCCACAGGACAAAGGTTAAAGAAGTATGAGTTCAATTGACGCATCAATCCCTCCGGCAACGCGGGTCGCGCCCCCTGCGGCGGACTCGCGCGTGAGGTTTGCGCACGAAAACTACATCAACGCCAACTACGGCATCAAGTCGTGGCTGCTGACAAAAGACCATAAGCGCATCGCGCTACTCTACCTGGCGTCGGTCACGGTCTTCTTCATTCTCGGCGGCATCTACGCGCTCACCATCCGGCTCGAACTTCTCACTCCGGCGGGCGACATCGTGCAGCCGATGACCTACAACAAGCTGTTCACGCAGCACGGCATCATCATGATCTTTTTCTTCCTCATCCCGTCTATCCCGGCGGTCTTGGGGAACTTTCTCATCCCGCTCATGATCGGGGCGAAGGATCTGGCATTTCCGAAACTCAATCTGCTGAGTTGGTATCTCTATCTGGCGGGCGCGCTCTTTACGATCTGGGCGCTTCTGAACGGCGGCATTGACACGGGCTGGACGTTCTACACGCCCTACTCCACTACCTTCTCGAATTCTTACGTCGTCGCCGCCGGGCTCGGCATTTTCATCAACGGCTTCTCCTCGATCCTGACGGGCTTGAACTTCATCGTCACCATTCACACGATGCGCGCGCCCGGCATGACGTGGTTTCGCCTGCCCCTCTTCATCTGGTCGCACTACGCGACGAGCTTGATCATGGTTCTGGGAACGCCCGTCATCGCGATCACGATTTTGCTCGTCGCCTTTGAGCGCATCGTCCACATCGGCATCTTCGACCCGCGGCTCGGCGGCGACCCCGTCCTGTTCCAACACTTTTTCTGGTTCTACTCGCACCCGGCGGTCTACATCATGATCCTGCCCTCGATGGGCGTGGTCAGCGAACTCATCTCGACGCACTCGCGCAAGAACGTTTTCGGCTACTCGTTCGTGGCGTTTTCGAGCCTCGCCATCGCCGTCTTCGGCTTTCTCGTCTGGGGGCATCACCTGTTCACGTCGAGCCAGTCGGTCTATGCCGGGATGATCTTTTCGTTCGTCTCGTTCGCCGTGGCGATTCCTTCGGCGGTCAAAGTCTTCAACTGGACGGCCACGCTCTACAAAGGCTCGATCTCCTACGACACGCCGATGCTCTACGCGCTCGGCTTCATCGGGCTGTTCACCATCGGCGGCTTGACCGGGCTGTTTCTCGCCGCGCTCGGCCTCGACGTTCACCTGACGGACACCTATTTCATCGTCGCGCACTTCCACTACATCATGGTCGGCGGCGCGCTGATGGGGTATCTCGGCGGCCTGCACAACTGGTGGCCGAAGATTACGGGACGCATGTACCCGGAAGGCTGGGGGCGTTTCTCCGCGCTCGTCATCTTCGTCGGCTTCAACCTGACGTTCTTCCCGCAGTTTCTCCTCGGCTACATGGGGATGCCGCGCCGCTACCATGCCTACGCCGAAGAGTTTCAAGTCTTGAACGTGATGAGCACGGCGGGCGCGTCCATTCTCGGCGTCGGGCTGTTGATTCCGGGCATCTACTTCATCTGGTCGATGCGCTACGGCAAGTTTGCCCCGCCGAACCCGTGGGCGGCCACCGGGCTTGAATGGCGCACGATGTCGCCGCCGCCGACGGAGAATTTCGTGCGCACGCCCGTCGTCACATGGGAGGCTTACGAATACAGGCCGATGGAGGAGATGGAAGTCATCGGCCCCGACAAGGGCGACACGGCGCAGCCCGCGCACGGTGAAGGGACGAAGTCTTAAAGCAAGAGGGAACTAACACGAACATGGCACACGCAGAAACATTGGACGCGCACGACCACACGGCGGCGACGCACCATGCCTCCTCCAATCTCGCGCACCACTTCGATAATCTCGAACAGCAGCGTGAGGCCGGGAGTCTGGGGATGTGGCTTTTCCTCGTCACCGAGATCATGTTCTTCGGCGGGTTGTTCACCGGCTACATCATCTACCGGACGCAGCACCCGCAGGCCTTCGCCATCGCCAGCAGCACGCTCGACTGGAAACTCGGCGCGATCAACACGGTCGTGCTCATCGTCAGCAGTTTGACGATGGCGCTCGCCGTCTATTTCGCGCAGATGGGCAGCCGCCGCATGCAGGTCGTCTTCCTCGTCGTGACGATGCTGCTCGGCGCGACGTTCCTCGTCGTCAAGGCTTTCGAGTATGCCGACAAGTTCGAGCACCATCATTTCCCCAGCACCAATTTCGTCTGGGAAGACAAGGACATCCCGGCCAGCGTGCCCGCCGAACAACGTGAGACGATGAAGTTTCACATCCAGATGTTCTACTGGATTTACTTCGCCATGACGGGTCTCCACGCCCTGCACATGATCATCGGCATCGGCGCGATGATGTTCCTGATCTTCTACGCCTATCGCGGACGCTACACGCCGGAGTATCACGCGCCCGTGGAACTGACCGGCTTATACTGGCACTTCGTTGACATCGTCTGGATTTTCCTCTTCCCGCTGCTCTATCTTTTAGGGGCGCACCTCACGCACGGCGGCGGACATTGAGGGGGCTGAAAAGTTATGTCTGAGCACATCGTCTCGAAAAAACTTTACTTCGTCATCTTCGGCGCGCTGATGGTCTTAACGGTGCTGACCGTCTGGGTCGCCAACATTGATCTCGGCTCGGAGAAACTGAACACGGTCGTCGCGCTCGCCATCGCCGTGACGAAGGCCGTCCTCGTCGTGCTCTACTTCATGCACGTGCGCTACAGTTCGCGCCTCACCTGGATCGTCGTCGCGGGCGGCTTCTTGTGGCTCGCCATCATGGTCGGCCTCACGATGAGCGACTACCTGACGCGCGGCTTCCTGACCTACCCGCGCTGACCGCCGGAGGGCGACCGCGCACGCCAACTCGTTTGACCCGAAGCCCGCAGGCCGTCGCCTCCGGGCTTCTTTTTTGAACCTCGCGCCGCGCCGGAGCGTTTATCGCAGCAGGCGGAGCATGGCCGGGTAACGTAAAATTCTTCTCCTGTTGTTAAAATCGCGGCGGCGCGCATAGAATCAGCGGGTCGGGCTTTTCTTTCCACCAACTTCTTGACCGGACAGGCGGCGGTGATTTATGGCTGAACGATGTAACAGTTGCGGCGCGGAGTTGTTCACGGGGCAGCAATTCTGCCGCGCGTGCGGCACGCCCACGCGCCAGTTTTCCAGCGAAGAACTCCCCACGCAGATGCTCCCGCACGGGCAGGGGCAGCAGCAATCGGCCACGCCGCCACCGCTCGCCACTTCGCCGCTCCCCGGGCGCGAAACCTCCGATCCGGTCTACGGGGCGGGCTATTCGGGCTACCAGCCGCCGCCCGCGCCGCAGCGCGCGACCGCGCCCGTCGTCGCGCCGTTCGCGCCCGTGCGCTCCGGTTCGCGCGCGTGGCTCTACGCGGTGCTTGGCCTGCTCCTCTTCTTCGCCGGGGCGTCGGTTGTGGCCGGGCTGTTTTTCCTGAACCGCCGGACGCAGCGTGTCGTGAGGATGCCCGCGCGCCCGAACATCACCGTTCCCGTCCCGGCGATGCCGCCGCCGCACCCGATGGACATGAGCGAAAAGGGCACGGTGATTTCCGGCGAGCAGTCCGTCATCACGAAAACTTACCCGCTCGCAGAAAACGGCTCGTTCTCGCTGCGCAACTTCAGCGGCGACATCACGGTCGAGGGCTGGGACGAACAGCAGGCCGAGGTGAAGATCATCAGGCACGGCAAGGGCGCGAGGGCGGGCGACCCGCTCAGCGTCGTGCGCGAAGAGAATGGCAATCGCCTCGTCTTCAACTCGTCGCCGGACAAGCCGGGCGGCGTCGGGCGCGAAGTGGAGTACATCGTGAAGCTCCCGCGCAACCTGCGCGAGCTGGAAATCGTCTCGACCAACTCGAACGTTGATCTCGCCAGCGTCCACAGCGCGTCGATCCTGATCAATGTGCAGCGCGGCAACATCGAACTCGAAGACGTGAGCGGCACGATCAACTCCCGCACGATGAAGGGCAACACCACAATCGTGCTGGCGGAGGCCGCGAAGGGCGCGCCGCAGCTCTTCAACGGCGTCCACGGCAACATCGAACTCGAACTCGCCCCCGGCATGAACGCCGAACTCAAGGCCGAAACCGTTGACGGCGAGATCGAAATTGACGAAGACCTCGGCATCAAAGTCGAACAGCGCATGATCGGCCAGCAGGCGGTTGGCCGCGTCGGCACGGGCGGCCAGCCCATCGTCGTCAAGGTCGTCAGCGGAAACATCAAGATCAAGAGTTAACCCCCCCTTTCAGGCGCACGCCCCGACAGACACAGGAATTAAGGGATGAGGGCGGAGAGACAGGGGATGAATCGGGAAACTAATCAAGTTGGTTAAGCGTTCCTTTCATCCCCGTCCCTCCGTCGCGCTTTCCCCTGCGCGCTCTGTAGTGTCTGCGGGGCGTGCGCTTCGGCCGCGAAATTCGGTTGCATTTCGCCCCTTCACCCGTCCCGCCCGGCTCGCGCGCCGGGGCGCAGGCGACGTTTGACGAATACGAAGTGGCGTCCGGCGACTGAATCGGTATAATCGAACGTCGCTCGAAGAGCGCGAATTCTCTCCCGAAATTTTCAAATCTGACCGAAAGTCTCCCTCGAGGAATGTTGATGGCAATTTCGCTAAAGCCCGAATTTTTGAAGCGTTACAAAGACATCGCCGTGCTGTTTATGAAGTACGGACGCTCCGATCTGGTGAAGACGAGCGGCCTCTCGCTCGCGCTCGGCGACGACTCGCCGGAGATAGCCGCGACCGCGCCCGAAGCGGGCGAACTCGCCGCCGACCTCGAACGTCTGGGGCCGACCTTCATCAAACTCGGCCAACTGCTCTCCACCCGCGCAGACATTTTGCCGCCGCCTTACCTCGAAGCCCTCACGCGCTTGCAGGACAACGTCGAGCCGTTTTCCTTCGCCGATGTGGAGCGGATCGTCGAAGACGATCTGGGCGTGCGGCTGTCGAAGGCTTTCAATCGCTTCGACTCCGTCCCGATGGCTTCGGCTTCGCTCGGACAGGTGCATCGCGCGGAGTTGCGCGACGGGCGCGAAGTCGTCGTCAAGATTCAACGCCCGGAGATACGCGAACAGATCATGCAGGACGTGGCCGCCCTCGAAGAACTCGCCACGTTCCTCGATTCGCACACTGAGATGGGCAAGCGTTACGACTTCGCGCAGATGCTCTCCGAGTTTCGCAAGAGCCTGCTGCGCGAACTCGACTACCGCGACGAGGCCGGTCATCTCATCGAGTTCGCCGAAAACCTGCGAGACTTCAATCTCCTCGTCATCCCGCGCCCCGTTCAGGACTTCACCAGTTCGCGCGTGCTGACGATGGACTACATCCACGGCAAGAAGATCACCGCGCTCCACCCGATCCGCCGCCTTGAGATCAACGGCAAGCAACTGGCCGAACAGTTCTTCCGCGCCTACCTCCAGCAGATACTCGTGGACGGCGTCTTTCACGCCGACCCGCACCCCGGCAACGTCTTCCTCACCGACGACGAGCGCGTCGCCCTGCTCGACCTCGGCATGGTCTCGCGCATCATGTCGGGCTTTCAGGACAACTTGCTGCGGCTTCTCTTAGCCATCAGCGACGGGCGCGGCGAGGAAGCGGCTGACATCACCATCCGCATGGGCACGCGCAAAGAGAACTTCGATGAGGAGGAATTCACGCGCGACGTGTCGGACATCGTTGCGCGCCACACCGATACGAGCATGAACAAGGTTGACGCCGGGCGCGTCGTGCTCGAAATCCAGCGCATCGCGGCAGAGCGCGGTTTCCGCCTCCCGCCCGAATTCACCATGATCGCCAAAGCCCTGCTCAACCTCGATCAGGTGGTTTACACGCTCGCGCCCGACTTCGACCCGAACGCCGTCATCCGCCGCTACGCCAGCGAGATCATGCAGCAGCGCATCCTCAAATCGCTCGCGCCCGGCAACCTGATGACGAACCTGCTCGACGTGAAGGACTTCCTCGAACGTCTCCCCAGCCGCGTCAACAAGATTCTGGACGCCGTGGGGAACAACGAATTGGAGTTGAAGGTTGACGCGATTGACGAAAAGAAGTTGATGGAAGGCTTGCAGAAGGTCGCCAACCGCATCACGGTCGGCCTCGTCATCGCCGCCATGATCATCGGCGCGTCGCTCCTGATGCGCGTCGAGACGAGTTTCAAGCTTTTCGGCTATCCCGGCCTCGCCATCATCTTCTTTCTGCTTGCCGCCGCCGCCGCCATCTGGCTCGTCGTCATTATTCTCTACTACGACGAAACAGCCGATAAATAATGCGGCATCCTCCGTTTTGGGCGCATGGATTTCGGGGTGCGGGTTAGAAAACAAGACGGGTGTTCCCGCCCGTTTTGCTTTTCGCTCCGCATCCCGAAATCGCGGCTCTGCGTAGCATTTTGCCCCGCGCCCTGCTTTTGCCTTTTTTTCGCACACAGGGCATAATATCTGCCGTCTACTCCTTCTCTCGCGCATCAACGGTGATGCGCCCCGCGCTGTGGAGAGTCAAGCGGCGGCGTCTGGATAGTTCGAGAGCAGGCCGGTATCAATTTGCAGAAGCTGCTCGTCAGGGCATTCCGAAGACACGACTTCGCTGCTATCCGTTCACGAAGCCAAACAGCATTCGAGCTTCTCTTCACGCTCCCACGGGGGAGGGACTTCAGTTATGGCGATGAAACTTTACGTCGGTAATCTCAATTTCAAAACCACGGGCGAAGACTTGCAGGAACTGTTCGGGCAGGTCGGGACGGTAGAGTCGGCTTCGGTCGTGATGGATCGTGATACGGGACGCTCGCGCGGTTTCGGCTTTGTCGAAATGGCGAGCAAGGAAGAGGGCGAAGCTGCCATCGCGCAGTTTAACGGCAAGGACTTCAACGGTCGCAACCTGAGCGTCAACGAAGCCCGCCCGCGAGAAGATCGCGGCGGACGCGGCGGTGGCGGCGGTGGTGGCGGGCGCGGCGG
>DASPJG010000254.1:0-4226 GCA_035628755.1 Pyrinomonadaceae bacterium | reverse complement strand
TGTTCGAGAGCCGTTCCAGAATCGGCAGGGCTTCCGTCGCGTTCGCGTTTTCGATGAGCTTGATGGCGCGCTGTTTCTCGGCCTCATAGTTGGCCGCGCCCTGCGCAAACAGAGCGTGCGGCGCGATGCCCGCGAGCAGCGCGACGACGAAGAAGATTGCGACCGGAAGCGAGAGAGAGGCGCGCCGCGCGCGGCTTTGAGTTGCAGGCATGAACTACTCCTTATGCGAGATAGCGGGCTATTCAGAAAAGCCCGGCAGGGGATGAGCGAGTCTAAAGATGGCAGGCGCGGGTGTCAATGAGAAGGAGAAAGGCGAAGGGCGACAGGAAACGAGAGAGCAAGAGTTCGGGAGCGCGCCTTGCAGGCGACGCGGCGGCGCAGCCTGTTATCTCGTCGCCCTTCGCCTTTACTTGTTGATGCCCGATGCCGCGCCGTCGGCGAGGCGCGCCCAGCCTTCGGGCGTGTGGACGAAGTTTTCGATGGAGGCCGTGGCGAAGGCGGCGCGGTCGGGCTGCCACGCGAGCCGTTTGATCTCGATGTACGGGTGCTCGACGCGGATGACGTTGAAGGAGTTGACTTCGCCGCGCACGCGCGTCGAGGTGGCCGTGCCCGCCTGTACGACGAGCGCGGAATAGCCGCTGATCTTGTAACGCTTGGCGGTGTGCCCCGTGTGGCTGACGTGGAGGTGGCCGGAGAGCAACACGTCCGCGCCGCAGGTCGCCAGAGCCTCCATCGCCATCTGCGCGCGCCCCACCAGGTCTGCCTCGCGTTCGTGGCCTTCCGGGATGTCGAAGGGATGATGCGTCACGATGAACTTCGTCACCTCGTTGGCGTAAGGGCAGAGCCGTTCGCGGATGCGCGCAACCTGCTGTTCGTTGACGCGCCCGTCCTTGATGGTGAGCGAGCGCGCGGTGTTGATGCCGAGCACGGCGATCTCCTCGTCCGCGTGAAACGGTTCGAGGTCGTTCGTGATGTAGCGACGGTACTTGTCGAGCGGTTCAAAGAAACGTTGAAAGACGTTGTAGAGCGGCACGTCGTGATTGCCTGGCACGACGATCTGCGGGTGCGGCAACTCGTCCAGAAACTCCCGCGCCTCCTGAAACTGTTCCGTGCGCGCGCGCTGCGTCAGATCGCCCGACACGACGAGCACGTCCGGCTCGATCTCCGCCACCGTCGTCGCCAGCGGCTCAATGATCGCCTGATCAATTCGCCCGAAATGCAGGTCTGAGAGATGTACGATGGTTCTCATAATCAACTCTTAAAAGGCGTCAATCGTGAATCGTAAATCGTAAATAGAAATAGCAAGAGAGGTTTTCTCTGTTCACGATTTACGATTCACGATTGACAGCCTTTGGCACTATGACCCGCAATGCGCCGGGTCGCACGGCATAGTGGAGCGGCGAACGCATGATGTTAACTTCGCCGTCCGTGGCGACGCGCAGGCGCGTGCGGCGCGTCTCAATCCAGACCTCTTTGGCGCAGAGCGAGTCGAAGTCTTTCGACTCGCGCAGCCGACCGAAGATGGCGCGGACGGCGAGGCGCACCAGCCCCCAGCGTCCGATGTTGCGCGTCAGGTGCAGGCTAAGATGTCCCGCGTCAAGGCACGAACGCGCGCCGAGGTTGAAGGCGTCCATCTGGTATTCGTTGTTGCCGATGAAGACGAAGGGCGTGCGGCGTCGAAACTCCTTCCCGTCCGCGCTGAGGCGCACGCGGAAAAGCGGGTAGCGGCGGAAGACTTCGAGCGTCGCCCACAGGGCGGCGAACCATTTGCCGCGCCCCAGCCGCTCCTGTTGCTTCTCGCGGTGGCGGACGATTGAGGGGTAGAGGCCGAGGCTCGAATTGTTGATGAAGATGCGCCCGTTGACCTCGCCCACGTCAACTCTGACGGTTTCGCCTTCGACGATGTTGCGCGCCGCGCCTTCGAGGTCGAGCGGGATGCCTAAGTCTTTCGCAAAGTGGTTGAGCGTGCCAAGCGGGAGCACGCCGAGCGTCTTGTCAGTGCCGACGAGTTCGGAGGCGACCGCGTTGACCGTGCCGTCGCCGCCGCCCGCGACCACGACCCGAACGTCGCTGTCAGAGGCGGCACGGCGCGCGAGTTCCACGATCTCCGCGCCGCTCTCGGCGAGCGAGACGCGCGCGTCCAGATGGCCTTCGGTTGCGAAAATCTCCGCCAGCGTCGCGCGCGCGGCTTCCTGATCGCCGCCGCCTGCCGATGCGTTCAAGATGATCTCGATGCGCGCGGGCACAGCCGAAGCGGCCTCGCGAGTTGCCGTCTCGCGGGGCGCGTCCGGGGCGACGATTAATTGCGCTGCCGGTTCAAGCGTCATCGTTTTCTCGCCGTCGGCAGGGAGGTGGAATTTCAAATCTCAATATTGAAATTCTACTTTTCGTGACCGTGTATAAAAGGACGGGCGAGCCACTCGCGCCGCTCGCCCGTCCTCGCTTAACCCTTCTCGCTCGATGCGTCACTCAACACACTCTCTCCGCGCCAGACTCCGGCGACCAACGAGAGTGACGCGCCGCAGGCGCGACCTCACGCCCGTCTCCTTACTAAGCCGAGCCGCCGCTCTGCGTCTCCCGGCCAGTGGCAGCGCCGGAGGATGCCGCCTGATGTTCGAGCTTGCTCCGTTGCGCGACCTCGCGCTGCGTCGAGAGGTCGATGCCGATCAGGTCTTTGAGTTTGCCGAGCAGCGCGGGCAGCACGACGGCCTGCGCCGTCTTGGAAAGTTCCTCCACGAAGCGGTTGCCGAGAGTCGCCGCTTCGGCCTGCAAGCGGTCGTAAGCGGGTGTCTCTTTGAAACGCTCGAAGAGGCCGGGCTTCTCCGGTTCGTTCGACGCGGGCGACGCCTCGTAGCCGCTGCTATAGGACGGGCGCGATTCCGCGAAGGCGGCGGAAGATTGCTCTTCGTAGCCGCGCGCAGTTGCGGCGGGCTGCGACGGTTGCTGTTGTTGCTGCGGTTGCGAGTAGGCCGTCGAGCCGTATGCGCCGCCGAGGATGGCCTGCGGAGCGAAGGTGCGCTCCGTCGGCGTGCGGACGTGGCTCTCGTCCATATCGTAATCATCGCCCTCGGACTCGTAGAAACGTTCGGGCATGTCGGAGCCGCCGCCAAACGCGCCGCCGACGCTGTAGCCGATGAGCAGGCCGACGCCGAGCGCGGCGATCGTGAATTCGACGGGGCGGCGGCGATACTGCTCGCGCCAGTCGAGCGATTGCGAGATGGATTCCCTGACGTTCTGGTATTGAGTTGTCACCGTGTCCTTGATCTCCGTAACGGTTTGCGTGATTGATTCGCGCGCCTCTTCCATGCGACGCTGAAGTTCTGCCTTGGTCAGGTCGTCGTCGGCGGTCTCTGATTCAGGCGCGCGCGCGGTGCCTAAAGTTCTTTCTTCAGCCATTGTTTATCCTTTCTGAATTCCTCTAGAGTTCTCTCCGGCGCGGGGTTGATCGCGGCCAGACGATTCTTCATGACGACGACGATAATTCCGCCGATGACGAGGTACAACACGCCCGTTACGACAAACCCGAGCGCGTAGCTGATCGGCGGAGTGAAAGAATAGAAGAAGAGCCGCGCCATGAAAAACGCGATTGCCACGTTCACCAGCGTGAAGCCGACGGCGGCGATCATGCCGCCCACGGCGATCAACGCGATGTTGCTGCCGTAGGCCGCCGCCTCCTCTTTCAATTCAACCTTGACCAGACCGAGCTTGGCGTCAACCAGCGTCATTATATGGTCGCCGAGCCGTCCGATCATGGCCGGCAGCCCTTCGATGTCCGTCTGCTGCGCGTTCTGCGCGGGCGCGGCAGCCGTCGCACGCCTCTCTAGTTCAGCCATCTTTCACCCCTCCCCGTCGTTGAAGTTGCAAAATGAAGGTTTCAAGTTTCAGGTTTGTGGCTGAAATGTGCTTTTAATCTGTAACCTGAAACTTGAAACCGGAAACCGGATTAACGACGATTGGAACTCTTCAGTAGCAGCCCGATCAAGAAGCCCGCCGCCGCCGAGATCAAGAGAGCCTGTCCCGGTTTCTCGCGCGCGTAGTTCTTCGCGTCTTCCGCTACCTGCCGGTAATCCACGTTCTGCAAGTCTTTGAACTTGTCGCCCGCCACGGAGATTTTGTCGCTCACGTAATCTTTGGCGGTCGTGGCCGCGTCGGCGATCTTCTGGCTATACTCCTGCGCCGTGCCCGCCAACCCTTCGCGCGCGGTGGCCGTGCCCGTACCCGTGCCG
>DASPJG010000253.1:0-11526 GCA_035628755.1 Pyrinomonadaceae bacterium | reverse complement strand
GGAGCGAGGAGGTTCTGCCGCATCAGAAGCTACCTCTCGACGATGCGCAAGCAAGGAAGGGGAGTCCTTTCAGCGCTCGAAGGGGCGTGCCGCGGCAAGCCGCTAAGTGTCGGATAACGCTAGGTATAGCTGAATAGTTACGCCAGAGTTCTCCCTGCGCTGGCCGCCTCTTAGCTTTCGCTCGCTATGTTCCCTCTCGGGCACTGGCGAATCTGATAGTTGAGTTGATTACTACCTGCCCTTGCGTGGCGCGGCAGCCTTTGTACCGCTCGCCTTCGTCGCGCCGAGAGGGTCAGGGGTTGTCCCTATCAGTGCCTCTACGTTGACGAGGAAACGGAAGCTGCCTTGCTGCTGCACTCCCAGAAGGAACTGTACATCTATCGTGTTGCCTGGCGCGAGCATGCCGCCCGGAAGCACAACTGTCAGCGTCGAGTTCAACCCCCCCCCGCCAGGTGGCGCTGGTGCTTGTTCGACGGTCAGCCCTGTCACCGTGACGACCTCCTGCCCCTGCGAGTTTGTTACCACGCCGGTAGAACTCAGTACGCGTAGATCGGCCTGTGGGCTAGATTCCACCGGCGAGTTCAGCGTCGTGATGTCAACGACTCGGAAGCGCAGCCGCGTGATGGACGTGTTTGTGCTGTTCTTGAATCGCCGCTGGATAGAGATCGTTCCGTAAGCGTTCGGCACGCCGGCAAGCACCTGCCCGCTGCGGACGCGATTGGGTGGTACGGTCGAAGCCGCCGTTGGCTCGATAAGCGAGGTCTTGATCGTAGCGTTGCGTTGAATGGGACTCTGAGAGTTCTCCGGTGCGGGCGCGCCGAGTATGGCCGTGCGCCCGTTCGACGTTGCGCCGTCCACTTCCACAAAGTAGAAGTCGGCCTCGTTGTCGTCGGTGTCCTGCGGCAGCCCCGTCACCAGCTTGCGCACGAAGCTGTGCTGAAGCGGGGTGTTGATGCCGCCAGCGGGCGTCAGGGGTGTGCCCTCGAAGAAGATAGAGCCGGTGAAGCCCACGGCGTCGAGTCGCTCGCCGGGTGTGAACGACGCCGGGTTGCCCGTGCGATAGAGCGCGAGTCCCGAGCCGTCCCGGATGTCTGTGTTGTAGGAGGCAGGGCCGCCGCCCACCTCCTGCGGCGTAACGTCAGCCGCCATGTAGTCCGACAGGCTTAAGCTGTAGCCCAGGCCATTCGTGATGAGATAGTGGCCGCGCGCAGGTATGAGCGTGCCAGCCGGAATGGTGAACTTTGCCGTCAGGAGTTCAGTTGGGTCGGCGTTCAAAGGATCGTCGGAGACGATAGCCCAGCCGCGCGAGGCTAACGCGGGTAGCGGCGAAGAGTCCACGACGATGAAGTCGGAGTCCGAGTTGTTGTAGAGTTCGATGAACTCGTCGAGTTCGCCCGTCTCCGATCCCGCGCCATCAGGATCGGGGCCGCGCAGGCGGAACTCGCTGATAATGATCTGCCCGGCTGAGGGCGCGCCGTCGTCGTTGAGGATAGTGCCCGTGCCCTGTCCGTCCGATATGTTTGCGCCAGTGACGCTCGTGACGTTGACGTTGAACGTCTCGTTAATCTCCTTCGACATATCGCCGTTGATTTCCACGTCGAACTGGTAGGTGCTCGCCCCCTCGTTGATCGTCGCGCCGACTACACTGTTCGGCTCGTAGTCGTTATCGACATCGGTTGCCGTCACGTCGGAGGTCGCTATGTCGAAGGTGACGCCGCCAGCGGGCGCAGGAGAGTCGAGCGAGACGGTGAAGGTGAAAGTGGCCTGCCCCAAGTTTCCTTCAGCCCGGGTCACATCAGAGATGCCGAGCGAGGGCAGGGGTGCACCGGCCACGACCACCTGAAAGCCGCCCGAGATCGTGAAAGCGCCGCCGGAGGACTCGCCTATCGCGCCCTGCCCAATTGAGCCCTCAACTCGAAACGCGCCTGACGCGCTCGCGCCGCCACCGCCCACGATGGCAGATTGCGTGAGCTGCGGGGCGGATTGAGCGTGCGCCGACGCGGCGAGGAGCATGAGAAGTATGATGATGACGCTGTAGCGCATGAACGTCACCTGCTTTCCTTGCAGACCTGCGCGTCGGGATGATCAAGGCAGAGGAGTTTTTTCAGGCTCTCGATCATCCCCTGCTGCTGCTGGACTTGCTGCTGGAGCGCGCCGATCTTGGCGTCGCGGTCTTTCAACTCCTCGTTCAAGCCTTGAATCGCCGCCAGCGCAACGCCGCCGGGGTCGATGGTCGAGATGGTCTTGTCGCCTTCGCCGACTTTGAACGTGGCGAAGAAGTCCTGCGCCATCGGCCCGATGTGGCGGACGGAGGCGTCCTGCGACTTGTAGTTCCAGGTCGAGATGGGTAGGGCGAGGACGCCGCGCAGGATGGCGCGCGGGTCAACGGCGGCGAAGTTGGCCTTCATGTTGCGGTCGGAGAGGTTGTTCCACGAGCCGCCGCCCGCCGGGAGCGTCACGCCCGCCGACCCGCCCGAGTTCGACGTGAGCGTCGTCGAGCCGTCGCTCGCCATCGTGAGCTTGCTGTTGGTGAGCGTCATCGTCGCGGTCGTGCTGTTGAAGATGAAGCCGGTGGAGAGCGCCGTGTTCGTGTAGAAGAAGGAGCCGTTGACAGCGCGCACGTTGAAGGAGTTCGTGACCGTGGGGTGGAACTGCGTCTCGATGTCGGGGCTGGTGCTGTTGAACGAGTAGGTGAGCGGGACGGAGCGGTCGGAGAAGACGAACGTGCCGGTGCGCGGCGCCCCGTTGATGGTCGAGGTGGACGCGCCGTAGCCGAGCGCGACAGAGTTGGCGCCGGTCGCCGTGTGCCCCTCGCCGAGCGCCACCGTGCCGGTGTTGGCCGCGACCGAGTTCTTACCCACCACGATGGCGTTGTCGCCGAGCGCACGCACGTTCTCGCCGAAGGCCGTCGAGTAGAGGCCGATGTTGGCGTCGTCCCACTGCGTGCCGTTAATGCTGCCAGCGCGGAGCGCCGCCTTCGCGCCGAACCACATGAAGCGCGTGCCGCTGCCTTCAATCGGGATGCCGCCACAGCACCCGCTGTTGTAATCGCTGACGGCTAGGAGCGAGCCGTCGTTCTCGACGCGGAAACGCTCCTTGTCGAAGGTTTGGGTGAAGCCGCCTGACCAGTACGTCCCGCTCGCGCTGAGCGACAGAAGCGTGTCCTGCCCCGCCGTGCCGAGGTTGCGTGAGCCGACGAGCTTGAGGTTGATGAGGTGGTTGGTGCTGCTCGTCGTCTGCTGCGCGGACGGCGCGAGTTCCACATCGCCAGCGACGTGCGCGGTCGTGACGGACGAACTGCCGGCGTTGATGGCCGTGACGACGCTATCGCCTGCGGATGCGCTGACGCCGGAGGCGGTCGTGGCCGTGACCGCCGTCGTGGCCGTGGCGGCGTTGCCGTCAAGCGTGGCTGTGATTGTGCCCGCCGAGAAATTGCCGGAGGCGTCGCGCTTGACGATGGTGTCGGCGGAGTTGCTGCTTGTCGCAGCGTCGGCAGCACTCACCGCGCTCGCCACACTGGCCGCGCTCGCGCCGCCGACGCTGCCGACCACCGTGGCCGATTGTGTGCCGGTCACATCCCCTGTGAGCGACCCGCTAAAATTTGTCGCGGTAGTTGCTGTTGACGCCGTCTCGGCGTTCAAACTCTTGATGGCGTAGGGTGTGGAGGTGATCTGCTGGCGCGGTGAGAGAACGGTAAACGCCTCGCCGCTGTTGTGCCGAACACTGATCTCCAAATATCGTGCCGCACCGGGAAAAGCACCCGCGCCAAAATCCAACTGCACACTGAAGACGCCGTTCGTCACTGTCACCGCGCTATTATTGGCGACCGTTAAATCAACCGTTACCGGATTCGGTTGCGGTTGTTGAGTGCCTCCCGTCGGTGCGTCGAAGAGTTTGAACTCCATCTCGTAAGTGCCGCTGGGAGGCGTAGCCCCTTCGCTTAACCTACCCTGATAAGTGAACGCAGTCGTCTGCGCCAAAGCATTACTTGCGGCGGCCAGAGTAATGAGAATAACTAAAGAAAGAAAGCGAAAGTACGGAGCAAGTCGAGTTGGGCGCATGGATAAATTCCTCAAGGGCGACAGATTCGTTCGCAGACGTTGACTATCAAAACGATAAGCGTTCAGGATGGTTTTACTGTGAGGGTTCAGGCAGTCTCATTTATGGAACAAGGAAAACAAAAAACCGGTCGGCGCTTGTTTATTGAAAGTTCCTAGAAGCCTAGAGAGGATACGGCCAAAGGCAAAGGCCGAAACACTAATAACGAGAATATACCGTTTAGGTGCTGCAAAGCAAACACCAAAAGAAAAATTTGGAATGAGAAGTTAAGATCAGAACATTACCCAAATCACATTGTATTGCATCTTCAGACCTCAAAGCAGTGCCGCAAGACCGGAGATACTCTTTACAGAATGACCCTTTTGTAAAGAGTCGCGAAAGGAGAGTACAGTAAAGACGGGGCTTCTCTGCCCCGTCTTTCTATGGCTCTAACTTCCGTAATGCAAAGAGTTCATCGCCAATGGCAACAAAGCGGGCTTAGAAACGTACACAGCAAGCTGTCGATAAGAAAGGCAGAGACTTTCTCACTGAGGGTGAGATGAAGCGGCTGCTCGATGCGGCTAAGGGAGGCAGGTATGGCCTGCGCGACTACCTCATGTTACTGATGACTTATCATCGCGGGCTGAGTGTCTGCGAACTGATCTTACATAAGGCTCAAGGATATAGACCTCGACACCTCTCGACTCTACGTCCACGGCTGTAAGTTAGCAGTGCAAGCCAGCGATTTGACGCCTTACGGCTTCTAGCACTGGCTTGGGCTAGCCGAGTGAATCGCCGACGAAGTGCTGCGCTCATAGGGGTCGAGCGCGTGGGTTCTGGGGCGGTCATAGTCGTCAATGAGAGCAGGCTACCAAGCCCTGATCATTACACATAACTGCCGTACTCGAACGCTATGAAAGCGGGAGTTGTATGTGCGCTTACTCCGCACGCTCTTCGTGAGGAATAGTGAAGCGAAACGTCGAGCCCTGATAGGGTTCACTCTCAACCGACACCTGACCGCCGTGCGCTTCAACAAATTGCTTGACGATTGCAAGGCCGAGTCCCATGCCGCCTTTCTTGTCCGGGTCGGTTTCTAATTTGTCGAACACCTTTTCCAGCCGGTCTGCCGGAATCCCCGCGCCGTTGTCGCTCACCCAGCACTCAATAGCAGCGGATTCATTGTTCTTCTGCGCTCCGATGATAACTTCCCCGTTCGGGGTGTAGTCGATGGCGTTCGAGATCAAGTTCTGAAAAATAAGGGTCAACATGTCGGCATCGGCGAACGCCGTTAACTCTGCGGGTACTTGGTTAACCAAACTCAGGTTCGACGCATAGGTCAATGGGATGAGGTCGTTGACCAGCACTTCAACCAGCGCCCTCAAGCGTACTTCCCGCCGCTCCACCTTTTCATTCACCTGCGCCTTGAGGTTTGCTTTTTCCTGCACTACTTTGACGACCAGTGAATTTAGGCGGTCGACGTTTCGATGCATTGTTCCAAGTAAGGTGGCGGCCTGCTCGTCCTTCACCACGCCAGGGACTGTCCGTTCGAGCAGCTTAGCCGCCATTGCGATAGCTGCCAGCGGAGACCGGAGATCGTGGGCGACAAAGGCCAGGTGCTCCTCCCGCCGCTCCTGTATCTCCAGAGCTTTTTGTGTCGCGTAGGTCTTCACCGCGAGACCGATTGACTTGTCAATGACACGGTTGATGGTGCGGTTCACCGCGCCACGAAGTCTCAACCCATGCCTTTCGATGAGGTCTTGGATGACGCCGCGCAGGGCGTTGTATTCCGCTACGACCTCTTCGACATCGAACCCGAGGCGGAGCCGATCCAAGCCGTGACTAATAGGATTCTTTTTTAAGTCCCCGATCATGGAGTCATCGGAACTATCCTCTAACTCATAAGCTAACTCTTCAAGTAAATCGGGGACGTGATCGTTGAGGGTGGGCACGTCGAGGTTACGCGCTACAGGAAGTTGCCGCACCTCCTGACGCCATTCGGCGAGTAAGGTCTCGCGCTCTCGTCTAATCAGCCCTGCCAGGGTGTGGAGATTCTCAGTGGACAATTAGCTACTCCGTTAAGTGTCAATTTTAAATGTTGCCGGGCAGTTATTCGACCCTTGATGCAACATAAGAGAGGTGCCGTGGGGGTTCTATGACTAAACTTCTCATTAAATTGGGGGAATTTATTATACGAGGTAATACAAAGATGTACATCTTTAATATCAGACCATAGAGAGGGAATGTTCCGGGGTGTGCTGTCGGCGTAGCTCCGAACGGTGCTGCCCAGCTTTGCCCGATAATTCAAAATCGACATTCTATGTTGCGCGCGACAACCGGTGGTACAAGCAGCATCTTGTGGTCAAACCTGAATTGTCGGGCAAAGCTAGAGACTGATCTATCGCAGCACAAAAACCCTTCCGCTCTTGCCAGTCATCCATACATGTCTGTAATATTTGCGGAAATTTACAGTGTGGTCGGAGAATTGGATCAGTCACTCTACTGCTAACAGGATGAGCACCGTAATGTTAAAGAATTGAACCTGTGCCTTTAAGTGGGCGCAAGTTTTGCGACACCAGATTAATTGCTCGCGGCTCGCCGTCTAACCCCTCCTTTTATGCGGGGCCGGATAGGTTCCGCGATCTCAAAACATATTTGCTCGCGAATGCTGTAAGGGACAGCTCTTCGCGCTGGCGAGTTGCTCCTCTTCCGTGGCGAAGTCTTTCATGCGCAAGCGGAAGGGTCGCTCGCAGACTTCATCCACCCCTCAGTGGAAGACCGCTGCGTATTTCTAGAAAGGACATCATTATGAGCACAACGATATCGCCTTCAAAGCCATTCGATCTGGATGCTTTGGACGAGATCATCAGTGAGACTATCGCCCCTGCCGCAGAAGAAGTAGATCGCTACGGAGCATTTCCTCAAGCTGCGCTGAAGTCGCTTGGCGAAGCGGGGCTGCTCGGTCTGGTTAGTTCCGGCGACGTCGGGGGACTAGGGCAATCACAGCGAGCAGCAACAATGGTCGTTGAGCGAATCGCAGCGGCCTGCGCTTCGACGGCGATGGTTGTCTGTATGCACTACGCTGGAACCGCCGTCATCGAAGCGCACGGCCCGTTAGCAATCCGTGAAGCGATTGCACGCGGGCGTCACGTCACCACTCTGGCCTTCTCGGAGCAGGGATCGCGCAGCCATTTCTGGGCACCAACGAGTACGGCCACCCGTGCAGAGAACGGCGTGCGGCTCGACGCGCAGAAGAGCTGGATCACTTCCGCCGGGCAAGCCGACTCTTACGTCTGGTCGAGCCGTTCCCTGACGGCTGAAGGACAGAGCACGATCTGGCTCGTACCGGCGGAGACGGCCGGGCTGACGATTCCCTTTCAATTCGACGGGATGGGATTGCGCGGCAATCACTCATCTCCGATTAAGGCCGAAGGAATAATCATTCCGGCTGAGAATATGCTCGGAAGTGATGGGGACGGATTCAACGTTATGATGGGGATCGTGCTTCCCTACTTTCAGTTGATGAGCGCGGGTTTCTCCATTGGCACGATGGAAGCTGCGACGACTAAGGCGGTCGGGCATGTAGCCAGCACGAAGCTTGAGCACCTGGGACAGTCGCTCGCCGATCTGCCGACAGTCCGCGCTTACCTCTCACGAATGCGGATCAAGACCGACATGTGCCGCGCCCTGCTGCTGGATGCCTGCGCCGCGCTGGAAGGAGGGCGCGAAGACACCATGCTGCGCGTGCTGGAAGTTAAAGCTGCCGCCGGTGAGGCGTCCACCGAAGTGACTGATCTGGCTATGCGCGTGTGCGGCGGCGCGGCGTTTCGTAAAGAGGTCGGGGTCGAACGCCACTTCCGGGATGCGCGCGCCGCGACCGTCATGGCTCCGACGACCGATGTGCTCTACGATTTTATCGGCAAAGCCGTTTGCGGAATCCCGCTGTTCGGTTAAAAGAAAGGCGCTGAGACACAGATGAACAATTCCGACACCCTGCTACTGGGCGCAGTGGCCTACGACCCGAAAGTGGTTACGATCTGGGAAGGCTTCAAAGCCTACTTTGCCCCTCATGATCTATCGTTCGACTATGTTCTCTACTCCAACTACGAGCGGCAGGTCGAATCCCATCTGAGAGGAGATTTTCACGTCGCGTGGAACTCGCCTCTCGCCTGGGTCAGAACTGTGCGACTCGCACGCTCTCGCGGAGAGGAGTTTCAAGCGCTCGCGATGCGAGACACGGATCAGGACTTAACCTCCGTCATCGTCGTCCGCAGCGATTCGAACATCCAATCCGTCGCCGACCTGCGAGACAAGAAAGTGGCTGTCGGGGCGATAGACTCACCGCAAGCCACCCTCATCCCGCTCTCTCACCTTCGCTCACAAGGCTTGATTCCGGGCGACGACTTCGAGGTGAGATACAACGATCTACTCGGCGGGAAGCATGGCGATCACATTGGAGGAGAGCGCGAAGCCGCACGTTCACTCATGAATGGCGAAGTCGATGCCGCCTGTATGATTGACGGCAATCATCTGCTTTTCATCACGGAGGGTACGTTGCCCTCTGGCGCGACACGTGTGCTGACCCAGACCGCCGCTTATGATCACTGTAATTTGACCGTCGGGCCGATGGCGTCGCGTGCGCTGGTAGAGCGATTTCACAAACTCCTGATAGAGATGTCCTATGACGATCCGAAAGTCAGGCCGCTATTGGATTTGGAAGGTTTGAAAGCATGGCGCGAGGGGCGCGTCGAAGGTTACCGCGCGCTCGAAATCGCGGTGGACGAGATGAAGTTTTATGACGAACGCGGAAACATTACTGTCGCAAATTATAGATATTGAAGACCTCGCGTTTGATCGGGGAGCGTACCTGCTGGTCAAGAAGGCTCTGGCGGATATTCCTGTCGGACACAAATTAGGTGTTAGGGGACGCGCCCCCGATCTCGCCGTTCATCTGCGAGGCTGGTGTCGCGCTCAAGGTCACGAAATCATCTGGCCTGAAAACGGGTCGCTTAGCCACAATGTTGAGTCAAACGGTGAGCCGCCTGTGGTGGCATGGATAGTCAACGGTTCAGCAGTTACGGGGCGTTGGCGTCACGCTGAAACCGCGGGCGCATCCGACCCGCGCCAGCAGGGAGCAGTGGTTGAACACCCGCCTGCCAAGTGGGGACTGGCAGCACGCGGCGCGAAGGTTGAGGCCGGTGGTCCAGAGTTTCATTTTAGTCTGGACTCTAAGGAGAAAGTTTGGGCCGACAATGTTCCGCGTCTCTACTCCCAGGCGGCAGCCGCTCAGTGGAACCCGGCCACCGCCATTGACTGGGACGCTTCATTCGACCTGCCGCCTGAGATTGAGACGGCAGTTGTCCAGGTCATGACCTTTTTAATAGAAAACGAAACTGCCGCGCTCCTCGTCCCGGCGAAGTTTCTGGCGCAGGTTCATCCACACTTCCGCGAGGTCATGCAACTGCTGGCGATTCAGGTTGCCGATGAGGCGCGTCACATCGAGGTCTTTACCCGCCGGGCAACTTTGCGCCGTCAAGGTGAACTTGGTCTCTCGACCGTCAGCGGTCAGCAATCACTCAAAACCCTGCTCGATGAGCCTGACTTCACGCTGGCCTCTTTCCTGCTCTCAGTTTTAGGCGAAGGGACGTTCCTGAACCTGCTCTGGTTTCTTGAACAACATGCGCCCGACCCTGTGACTCGACAAGTCGCCAAACTTGCCGCACAGGACGAAGCACGCCACGTCGCCTTCGGCATCGGGCATTTGCAATACCTGATCGCCCTTGACCCTCATGTCCGCATCCGCCTCAGTGCGGCCATCAACCGGCGTCATGATGCTCTGTCACAAACCGCCGGGCTGAATGAAGAGGTCTTTGATTCGCTCACGATTCTGGCCGCCGGGTCATGGACGACGCAGGCCATCGCCGGGGGGTTCGAGAAGGTGCAACGTCTCAAACAGGAGATGGAGATTGACCGGACAAGTCGTTTGGAAAAGTTAGGGTTTAGCCGGGAGGAAGCAGCCGCTCTCTCAGCTCTCCACACCCGAAATTTTATGTAGCCGCGACACAAATCTCTCACTGCATCCGACAGGCCGAGGTAGTGTTGCAAAAAATATTTCGGCCGCAATTAGTTGAGCCGAATGGTATGTGTCTGCCTCAATATCTTGTGTGGCCGGAAAGTTTTTGCAACACTACCCGTGTGGTTACATTTGACGGGGCGCGAAGGGGTCAGGCCATTCATCCGTGCAGAGCTTGGGGAGTTCGCGGAGGGATCCGCAGCTTTTTAGCCCATGTCTTTACCGCCGGGGCGTGGGCTGACAAGAGGATGCAGCCAACCGGGGCGAAGCCGGAATGTCATGCGCAAGACTTGGAGGCTTGTTAAGAAGTCTTCAGGCGTGTGATGCCGGGCGTTCGGCGGCTTCCTGATAAGCAGCGGTTACGAGAATGTGATGCGTGTGGCGGGATAGAACAGGAGGGGTAAACGAATGAGCGAAAACAAAATTAATCGAAGAGGTGTATGTAAATTATTGTTGGCTTTCGGCGGCTTGACGCTTGGCGGCTTGGCGGCGAAGGGACAGTCGTCGACCGCAACCCAACCCACGACGGACAATATTTTGGATGACCAGAAAATTGCCGACGCCGTCAAACGCGGCGCGACGATGGAAGAAATCGCGCGACTGCGCGACCCCATTGCACGCACGCCGCAGGAGGCACTTCGCGCGTTAAAAACGGGGAACGCCCGATTTTTCAGCGGTCAGGCGCGACGCCCTGAAACTTCCGCCGCCGAACGCCGCGCCCAGATTTTGGGGCAAACGCCGTTCGCCGTCATTCTGGCCTGTTCGGACAGTCGCGTCCCGACGGAGATCGTTTTCGATCAGGGCTTGGGAACTCTGTTTATTACCCGCGTCGCCGGTAATGTCGTCGAGACGGGAACGACGGGCAGCATCGAGTATGCCGTCAACCATCTGAAAACACACATCGTCGTCGTCCTCGGACATGAAGGCTGCGGCGCGGTCAAAGCCGCTCTGCTGCCTGACGCCGAACGCGCGCGGGAGACGCCGAGCATTCAGGCTCTGCTCAACGAGATCGTGCCCTCGGTGTCGAGGATTCCGAAAATCCGCGACGAGAAGGCCAAGCTGCGCGAAGCCGTCGTCGCCAACGTGCGCCAGCAGGTTTTCAACATCAAGAAACAACCGGCGATTCAGGCGGCGATTGCGAGCAATAAAATTGCCGTCGTCGGCGCGTTTTATGAAATCACGAGCGGCGCGGTTGATTTTTTCGAGACCGACGAAGATTTGCGAATTGCGCAAGCCGATTACGACAGTTGTTCATGGCGCTCGCACCTGACGTAATTTGTCGGACGTTAGCGGAACATAACCGCTGCCGACACTCTCATATTTCCGTTGAGGCGATCTGCGGGCACTGCGTGGTTTCAATTACGAGCCGCCGAACAACGGCATGCACCCGACGCTTCATCAAGCTGCCTTTCACGGAG
>DASPJG010000252.1:0-4632 GCA_035628755.1 Pyrinomonadaceae bacterium | reverse complement strand
GCGCTCACCAAACACGCGCGCACGCTCGAAACCGTCTCGGCGAGCCTGTTGCCGCTCGAAACCGCGCGCGAAGTCCTGCGCCTCGGGCGCGCGCACCGCGCCGACCCGCTCGTCAGCGACGACGCGACGGGCGCGGGTCTGCTCGTCTACGATCACCTGCGCGACACACACGGCCCCGTCGCGGAATACATCGAGTGGTCGCGCCGCATTCACGGCGACGAGGCCGAGCGCGCCATCCTCCACGTCCCCTCGCTCGAAGACTATCTCGACCACGCGCCCGTCCACATCACCTTCTCCGGCACGGCTGCCGGCATCGAACGCCTGAGCGCAATCTTCGCGGCTGAACTCGGCGCGCGCGCCAAATTGATGACGACGCTCTACCCCTCGATTGATTTCGGCTTGGTTGACGTGATTCACCCGGACGTGTCGAAGGGCACGGGGCTGGCCGCGGTCGCCGCCGAGCACAGGCTGACGCCCGCCGAGGTGATGGCCGTCGGCGATAATCACAACGACGTGGAGATGTTGGAGTTCGCGGGCACGCGCGTCGCCGTCTCAAACGCCGAGCCGCGCGTGCTCGGTCTGGCGGGCATTCAGGTCACCGGCAGCAACGACGAGGACGGCGTGGCCGCCGCTATCGAGAAGTTTATTTTGGAGACAGAAACTACTACGAAAGGATGAAGAGTTGTCGGTTGTCCGTGGTCGGTTTGTCGGTTGCCTGCGGCAGCGCGGGCGACGGGCTCAAGATAAAGACCCGGCTTGCGTAAGAGATAAAACAACTGACCGCGGACAACCGACCACGGACAAATTTATGGCAAACCGCATCGCAAACATCAAAACGAACCTCGGCACGATCCGCTTCGAGTTATTGGAGGATGACGCCCCGAGGACGACCGATAATTTCATCAAGCTGGCCGAGCGCGGCTACTACGACGGCGTGATCTTTCATCGCGTCATCAGCGGCTTCATGATTCAGGGCGGCGACCCGACGGGCACGGGGCGGGGCGGCGAATCCGCCTCCGGCGGTCGTTTCGCAGACGAGATCAACCGCTCGTCAGAACTCTACAGAGGCGCGTACACGAAGGGCACGGTGGCGATGGCTAACGCGGGGCCGAACACGAACGGCTCGCAGTTCTTCATCATGCACGCCGATTATCCGCTGCCGCCGAGCTACAGCAAATTCGGGCGTGTGATCGAGGGGCAGGAAGTGGTGGACGCCATCGCCTCGGTCGAGAAAGACCGCAGCGACCGCCCGCGCACGGATGTCGTGATGGAGAAAGTCACCATCGAGCCGGGCGACGGCCAATAAGAAGCCGGGGAGCGCGCGAAGCGTGGAAGGATGAAGTGGAGCCATTAGCTTGCTTTCACTTCATCGTTCCGCACCTCGCGCGCTCCCCGCGATCAACGCTTTAATCCTCTCCGATCCGCACCCCGCCCGCTTCATCGAACCACACGCGCAAATTGTGATTGACGGGACTGAAACCGCGCCCGAGTTGCGGCGAGCGGCGGATGGCCTCCGTCACGAAATGCTTGGCCGCGCCGACCGCGCCGTTCAAATTCATCCCGCGCGCGAGGCAGGCGGCGATAGCGGCGGCGAGCGTGCAGCCCGTGCCGTGCGTGGCGTTTGTTTCGATCCGCGGCGCGCGGAAGAGTTCCACGACGCCCCCGTCGTCGAGCAGGTCAACCGCCTCGCCCGTGAGGTGTCCGCCCTTGACGAGCACGGCGCGCGCGCCCATCTCGCGCATGCGTGCGGCGGCGCGGCGCATGTCCGCTTCCGTCTTGATTTCGAGTCCGGTGATGCGTTCGGCTTCGGGGAGGTTGGGCGTCACGAGGCGCGCCAGCGGCAGCAGTTCCGACTTCAAGGCGGCGAGCGCGTCGTCGTCAATCAGATCGAAGCCGGAAGTTGAGCGCACGACCGGGTCAACAATCGCCCCGGCTTCCCCGAGCGCGGTCTCACGAAGCAGCCGCGCGACTTCCGAGATCACTTCGCGCGTCGGGAGCATCCCGGTCTTCACGCCCGCGACGCGGAAATCCTCGACGACGGGCAATACCTGCGCGCGCACGTCTGCCGCCGTCTGGTGCGCCGCGCCGAAAACGCCGGTCGTGTTCTGAAACGTCAGCGACGTGACGGCAGCCGTGGCGAAGCAGCCGAAGGCCGTGAAAGTTTTAATGTCGGCCACGACGCCCGCCCCGCCCGAAGGATCGAAGCCCGCGATAGTCAGCGCGACGGGCATCCCGCTTGTCGTTTCCATATTATTCACTGCGACATTCTTCCAACTCGTTGACGACCGCATCGAGTTCGCTTTCATCGCCGAAGAGGCGGATGGCGGCGACGCCCCGCGCGCCCGCTGCGATGGCCTGCGGGATGTTCGCGCGCGTGATGCCGCCGAGCGCGAGCAGCGGGAAGGGCGCGACGGCCTGTGCCGCCTCGCGCAAGGCTTCGAGGCCGAGCGGCGCGCCGTAAGCGCGCTTCGAGGGCGTGTCGAAGACGGGGCCGAAGACGGCGAAGTCCACGTCGCTCGCGCTCGCGGCGCGCGCTTCTTCGAGCGAGTGCGTTGATGCGCCGATGAGAAAACCGCGCGGCGAGATGTTGCGGACGACCAGCGGGTCGAGCGAGCGCGTGGTGAGATGGACGCCGTCGGCTCCGGCGGCGAGCGCGATGTCGGCGCGGTCGTTGACGAGAAGGCGCGTGCGGCTTCCGCGCGTCAGGTCGGCGGCGCGCCGCGTGAGTTCGTAGAGCACGCGCGGGCGCATCTGTTTCTCGCGCAGTTGAACGAGCGAGACGCGTGCGAGGACGCACGCGCCGACGAGCGCGAAGAGGCGCGTGAACTCCGCGCTCGACGAATTTGTCTCGCGGGTGGTGCGCCCGTCAGTGATCAGATAAGTGATCGGCTTGGCCAGGTCGAGCGGCATGTGAAGAAGGCTGCGGCGCGTCCACAGGGGCTTCGCCGTTGAGCGCGCGAGTGGTGCGGCGGAAGTGTGCGATCTCCCAGAAGGCGAGCGCGAAATTGACGAGGCCAAGCCCGGTCACCGCGCCGCGCACCCAGCCGGAAGCGATTGTCCGTTGCAAGCCGTACAGACCCGTCTGTTGAACCACGTAGACGAGGAAAAAGTTGTCGCCCCAATCGCTCAGCCCGAACGGGTGTATCCACGGCAGAAACGTCAGCACGATGCCCGCTTCGAGGCACAGGATGATGTAGAAGATAACGGTTAATCTGGCGGACATAACGCGTGAATCGTCAATCGTCAAGCGTGAATGGAAGAAATCTGTTTTCCTCTCTTCACGCCTGGCGATTCACGATTTACTTTCTAATTGCCTGCAAGTCGCGCAGCTTGGCGGCGACACCGCGATAATTGACATCCGTGCCGTAAACTTCCGAGAAAACTTCGATGGCGCGTTCGAGGTCGCCCATCTGTTCGTAGGCCGCGCCGAGTTCGTAGCGCAAAGCCTGATATTCGTCTTCGGTGTGGCCGGGAGCGTCCAAGCCCTTCTTGAACCACATCGCGGCGGGGCGCGGCATGTTTTTTTGCATGAAGCAGTGGCCGAGCAGGTTGCAGCACTGGAGATAGCGCGGCGTGCCGTCCTGCGGCGCGGCGAGCGCGATGGCCGCCTGCAATTCCTCGACGGCCTGATCCACCAGCCCCATCTCGCGGTAGGCGATGCCCGTGTTGTAATGCGTTTCGTAATCTTCGGTGGACGCGGGCGCGTCCGCTTCCACCTCGTCGCGGAACTCGTCAAACATGTCGGCCAGATCGGGATGAAGACCCGGCTGCGGCGGCTTCTCCTGTGGCAACGGCGTGTCTTGCGGCGGTGCGGCGGGCTTCGCGTTAACGACGGTGGTGGCCGTCGCCGCAGTGTAATCTTCTTCTTCCAGAGGGGCGACGAACAATTCCCCGCTGAGTTCGACATCCTCCGACTCCGTATCTTCAACCGGCGCGAAACTCTCGAACTGCGCGAACGCCTCAAACTCCGTCGCGCTTTCCGCTTCTGCGTCTATCCCGGCTACGACAGAAGGTATCTCGAAGCCGTTATCCTCGGGCGCGAGTTGGCGGCGGCGGCGGGCGATCTCTTCGTTCGCGCCGTATTGTCGTTCGAGCATGTCGAGCGTGTCGCGCGCGATGTCGGAATAGCCCTGCGCGAGATAGTAATCCACGCTTTCGAGTTCCTGTGCGAGCAGCAGCTTCACGCGCCCGTCGCCCGTTCCCCTTTCGGGAGCGAGCGCGGAATCATCGAACGCGCCGACGCCGAGGTCGGCTGCCCCGAAAGTTGTCGTCGTGCGCGCGCCGTGCGACCTCGGCGTCAAGCTATCTGAATCTTCGTTGAGATCGGCGAACGACGAATTGGGATCGATGGTGACGGCGGCAGGTTCTTCCGCCTTCGGTTCTTCCGCCTCGGGCATGGCGACGGAGTTCCATTCAAACTCGACCGCGCCGCTGCCCGCGCCGCCATTCGCGGGCGACGCTTCTTCTGCGGCGTAAACTTCGCCGCTATTGCGCTCAATCATGTCGTCGAACACCGGAACTTCCGTCGGGTCGGGCGCGGCGGCGGGCGGCGCGGCGGCCTGTTCCTCGACGGGCGGCTCATACCAAGTCATCGCGTCTTCGTCTTCGCCTTCGGGCGCGTCGCCGAGTTCG
>DASPJG010000251.1:0-5097 GCA_035628755.1 Pyrinomonadaceae bacterium | reverse complement strand
ACTTCGTCCGCGCCGACGCCTTGACGCGCCGCCAGTTGCGCCAGCGTCTCACCGGCGCGCGCGCGCACCGAGATCAGGCTGCTGCCGACGTTCCCGCGCGGACGCACCATCGCGACGCTACGCACCGAACCAGCCGGGACGACGACCTTGCCGCCTTTGCTGAAATCAACGCCGCTGTTCCACATCTGCAACTGCGCGACGCTCGTTCCCGTGCGCGCGGCGACCGATTGGAGGTCTTCGCCCGGCGCGACCGAGATCACTTTCGCCGATTCGCGGCGGTCGCCGGGGATGCGCTTCAAGACGGCGACAAAGGACTTGCCGCGACCCGGAGGCACGCGCAGGTTGTAGCTCTCGCCGCGCGGTGTGGTGTCGCGCCTGAGTTCGGGGTTGAGGCTGCGGATGAAGTCCACGCTCGTGTCGGTTGCGCTTGCGATCAATTGGAGGCTCGTCGCCGAAGGCACGTTGACCACGTCGTAGGCGAGCGGCGCATCCGGCCTGACGTTGTGGAAGCCGTACTTGGCCGGGTTCTTCGCAATCAGGATCGTCGCAAGGATGTTCGGCACGTAGTTGCGCGTCTCCTGTGCGATGAAGGGATAAATGCGCCAGAAGTCGGCCACGCCCGCGCGCCGGATGGCACGGTCAACGTTGCCTTCGCCCGTGTTGTACGCGCCGATGGCGAGTTCCCAGTTGCCGTTGTAACGGTTGGCGAGGAACTTCAGGTAGCGCGCGGAAGCGCGCGTCGCCTTCTCGAAACTGTTGCGCTCGTCAATCCAGGCGTTCTGGCGCAGCCCATAGCGCGCGCCCGTACCGGGAATGAACTGCCAGAGACCGGAGGCCGCCGCCCACGAATAGGCGGTCGGACGCCACGCGCTCTCAACCTGACCGAGCCAGGCGATGTCTTCCGGCACGCCCTCCTCGCGGAAAATCTTGCGCGCCATCGTCATGTAACGACCCGAACGGCGCAAGCCCGTCTCCATCGTCGCGCGTCCGCGACCCTGATAGTAGTTGAGGTACTGCTGGATGAGCGTGTTGGAGTTGAAACCGAAATCGACGGCGTTCTTCGCCTCTTCGAGCTTGGCGACGTCGTCGGTCGTCACCTGCTTCTCCTCGTTGGTCAGTTCCAGTCGGCTCAATTCGTCGAGCGGCGACGGCTCAAACTTCTGCTCGCGCAGGAAGCCGGGCTGCTGCACAACGGCGGCGACATCATTCGTTGCGCCGGTCGAGGCGGCAACGAACTGCGCGGGCTGCCCGCCGGTCTTCGACGGCAGGGGCGGCATGGCGACTTCCATGCGATAGACGCGCTCCACGAGTTGCAGGTAGAAGGTCTGGAGTTTGGGGTTGGAGCGCACGTCCATGCCGGATTCGAGGACGGAATCAACCGCCTTGTCGAACTCGGCGCGTGCCGCGTCCATGTTCTTGTCCTTGAGGTTGAGTTCGCCCAGCTTATAGTGCTGTTCGGCTTTTTCCATGATCTGCAGCACGCGCGGGTTGTCGCGTTCAACGTCGTTCACGGTCGTGCGCAGGGATGAAGGAAGGCCTTGTGCGTAGGCAGTTGACACCGGAGACACCAGCGTCGTGAAAATTGCCAACAGGGACAGCAGGCGGGGGATGCTCGTTCTCATCAAAATCGTCAGTCTCCTTAAACTTCAGGCTGAAAGCGAATCCACGAGGCGGTCAGGGGTTTCTCTGCTAGACCACGCGAGCGGCATCCACTAGATAAAACACGAGGGGTTTATGTATCCTAAAAAGAGTGATTCCCACACCGGCTTCAACGTCTGGGCGCAAGCCCCGTGTGGCAGTCTTGAAACTTATCACACCGTTTTTGGGGAGTCAACCCTATCTGATTGAAAAAAAAGGCGAAGCGGTTAATTATTCCATTAAAAACCGCCCCGCTTTTCAGTTGTATTAAGACGCCTTTTGTGGCTCTCAGGTTGCGTTTTTTAATCAACCAATTTGAGCGTTTTGAAACGTTCCACTCCGCCTGCCCGCATGGCCGAATTTACGCACAATTTTAATGCGAAGAAGCCGGGACGGGCTGCGTCAGGGGCTTCGGACGCGCCGAACCGGACGCGGGAGGCGTCACTTTGTCCTTCAACGCTTCCCGAAAGACCTGCTGGACGCTATCCACGAAAATAAACTGAATCTCGCCGAACAATTCCTTCGGCACTTCGTCCATATCGCGCTGGTTCAGGTGCGGCAGGAGGATTTTCGTGACGCGCGCGCGCCGCGCCGCCAGCACTTTTTCCTTCACGCCGCCCACGGGCAGCACGTTTCCGCGCAGGGTGATCTCGCCCGTCATCGCCACGTCCTTGCGGATGGGGCGTTGGGCGAGCACGGAAACTATCGCCGTCGCCAGCGTGATGCCCGCCGAGGGGCCATCCTTCGGGATTGCGCCTTCGGGGATGTGGACGTGTACGTCGTAAATGTTGAAATCGTCTTCGGGGATGCCGAGTTCGCGCGCGCGCGACTTGGCATAGGAGTAGGCGGCCTGCGCCGATTCTTTCATCACGTCGCCGAGTTGGCCGGTCAGGACGAGCGCGCCCTTCCCTTTCATCCTGAGCGCTTCGATGAAAAGCACCTCGCCGCCCGTCGCCGTCCATGCCAGCCCGGTCGCCACGCCGATCTGGTCTTTTTTCAACACCTCGTCGGGCGTCACCTTCGGCACGCCCAAAAATTCGTGCAGGTTCTTTGGCGTGACGTGGACGGTGTCGCTCTGGCCTTCGGCGATGCGGCGTGCGACCTTGCGGCAGATCGCGCCGATCTCGCGTTCGAGTTGGCGCAAGCCAGCCTCCTGCGTGTATTGCTGGATGACGGCGGCGAGCGCGGGCTTCGAGATGCGCAGGTGGCGCGAGGCGATGCCGTTTTCGTCCAACTGCTTCGGGATCAGGTGGCGGCGTGCGATCTCCAACTTCTCTTCTTCCGTGTAGCCCGCCAGCCGGATCACTTCCATGCGGTCGCGCAGGGCTGGCTGGATGGTGTCGAGCACGTTGGCGGTCGTCATGAACATCACGTTCGACAAATCGAAAGTGACGCCGAGGTAGTTGTCGCGGAAACTGTTGTTCTGCTCCGGGTCGAGGACTTCGAGGAGCGCGCTCGACGGGTCGCCGCGAAAGTCCGCGCCCACCTTGTCAATCTCGTCGAGCATGATGAGCGGGTTGTTCGTTCCGGCCTGCTGCAAGGCCTGTACGATGCGTCCGGGCATCGCGCCGACATAGGTGCGGCGGTGGCCGCGTATCTCCGCCTCGTCGTGCAAACCGCCGAGCGAGAGGCGGACGAACTTGCGATCCAGCGCGCGCGCAATCGAACGACCAAGACTCGTCTTGCCCACGCCCGGCGGGCCGACGAGACACAAAATCGAACCCTTCGGTTTTTCCTTCAACTTACGCACGGCCAACGCTTCGATGATGCGCTCTTTGATTTTTTCCAGACCGTAGTGGTCTTCGTTCAACACCTCTTCGGCCTTCTTGAGATCGAGATTGTCCGTCGAAGCCTTCGACCACGGCAGGTCGGTCATGATCTCCATCCAGTTGCGCAAGGTCGCTGTCTCGGCAGCGTCCGGGTGCATGCGTTCGAGTTTCTTGAGTTGCCGGAGAGCCTCGTCCTCGGCGGCCTTCGGCATGTGCGCCACTTCGATCTTGTCACGAAACTGCGCGATCTCTTCGGCGAGTTCGTTGCCCTCGCCGAGTTCGCCCTGTATCGCCTTGAGTTGCTGGCGGAGGTAGAACTCGCGCTGCGAGCGATCAATGTCGGCGCGCGCCTGCGTGTTGATCTCCTGCTGGACGGTCAACACTTCGATCTCTTTGTTGAGGAGTTCGTTGACGCGACGCAGGCGCGCCGTTGTGTCGGCGATGTCGAGGACGCTCTGCGCGTCTTCAACCTTGAGTTCGAGATTCGACGCGGCGAGGTCTGCCAGCCGCCCCGCCTCGTCGAGGTTGGCGACAATCGCCATCACTTCGGGCGAGATGTTCTTGCCGAGGTTCGCGGCCTTTTCCATCGAGGCGCGCACGTTTCTGACCAACGCTTCGACTTCGAGCGAACGCTCCGGCGCGGGCGGTTCCTGCAACACGCTGAGGCGCGCGCGCAAGTACTCGCCGCCCTCTTCGACCGATTCGAGATGGGCGCGTGTCAAGCCCTGCACGAGGATGCGCGTGCGCCCGTCGGGCAATTTCAACATGCGCATGATGACGGCGACCGTGCCGACGCGGTAGAGGTCGTCGCCCGTCGGTTCTTCCTTGTCGAGGTCTTTCTGCGAGGCGAGCAGAATCATGCGGTTCTCGCCGAGAGCTTCGTCAACCGCGCGGATGGATTTCTCGCGCGAGACGAAGAGCGGCACGATCATAAACGGGTAAATAACGATGTCGCGGAGCGGAAGCACCGGCAGCGTCTCAGGAATCTGCAACTGCTGCTCGCCGCCCTCGCCCGTCGTGTCCAAACTTTCGGCGATGTCTGTGATAGATGGCATATATTTTTAAGGATGAGAGATGAGGGATGAACAAAATCAAACTCGCCGGGATTGAACACTTTCTCGCTCATCCCTCGCCCCTCACCCCTCCGTCCCTTCCTTGATCTGTACTTTAAATTCCGCGCCGCGCCGGTCTGCGAGTTTGGGCAGGCGGACGCGGAGCAGCCCATTGTTTAATTCAGCCGTCGCGCCGCGCACGCGCACAGGCCAGCGCAGCGGAACGGTGCGATTGAAATTTCCGTAACTTCGCTCTGAACATAGATGCGAGATCGAGCCGCGGAGTACGCGCCTCCGCTTTTTGCCGCTGATCCGCAGGCAAGTGCTCGTCACGCTGACCTCGATTGAATCGGCCAGCACGCCCGGCAATTCCACCGAGACGCACACCGCGTCCTGCGTCTCACACAAATCAACCGGCGGCGACCACGCGCCCGGCATGGCGAGCGAATAGTCGTCCGCCACTTCCTGCAAAGCCGCGAGAAGCCGCCCCACGCGATTGCGCAGACGCTCAATCTCGCTCCGCCCTAACCCGCTAATTCGCACGACGTTTCTCATCTCTTAGCTTAAAAGCCGTGAATCGTGAATCGAAGCAGTCTCATAAATACCCATGCTAGCATTTCGGCATGGCACGAGGCGAA
>DASPJG010000250.1:0-2489 GCA_035628755.1 Pyrinomonadaceae bacterium | reverse complement strand
AGAACTTCTGCGTCTGGTTTGCCCAGACGGGTTTGAGCGGCAGCGCGTCGCCGAGGTGCTCCCAGCGCGTGAGGTCGCGCGAGCGTGCGACCTGAATGTTGAGGGTCTTGCCCGCGACCATCGCCTGCGTGGCATAAGCGTAGAAGAAGCCGTCCGAGGCACGGATGACGGTCGGGTCGGGAAAGTCTTCGTCGTACACCGGGTTGGTGTAAGTGTTCGCCGCCGTGCGCTGCGGCGCAGCTTGTCGCGCGCGATTCCGGCGCGGCTGCGCCGTGGAAACGACCGGCAACAGGCACGAGATGAAAACGAGGACGAGGGCGAACGCGCGGCAGAGGCTCTGGCCGGGAATGCCCGACGCTTTCAACGCCAGTGGCAAGTTGTTCGACATCTTCATCGCAGACGAACCGGATTGAAGCGGGATGATCTCACCCGCCGGTTATTTCGTTGTCACCACGCGCACCGAGTCCCAGTTGTTTTCGGAACTCCCGAAGCCGTAGAGCATGACGCGAAAGCTGCGCGGCATGTTTTTGAGCGTCTTGCGCAAACCTTCCTGCCCGTTGAGCATGAACAGAAACTCGTCGTTCAGGCGGACAATACCGAGCGTCGGGTTCTTGATCTTGGTGGCGAGCGTGCGGTCGTCGAGCCGCTCGCCCTTGCCATCCACCACCGCCCACGCTTCGAACGTGCCCTCGCTCGTCAGCAGCCACTCGATGCGATTGCGGCCTGAGCCGTCGAACATGATGTTCACCACCGCGTTGCCGATAGCCAGCCCCCTCTGCCGGAGTTCGGGCAAGGCCGCGCCGACTTTGGCGACGGTGGCTTCGACGATAAAGCGTTCGCCTGTGAAACTCTGCTTGCTCCGCACGCCGAAGCGCGAACCGCCGAGACCGCGCAACCGCAGTTGGCCTTCTTCGACCTTGTTCTTGCCGCCGCCCGCCCCTTCAAAACCGAAAGGCTCCCACTTACCGGCGTCGAGTTCGGCGCCGTCGAAGTTGTCGATCCACTCTTCGACCGCCGGTGGTTGAGTCGGCGGCGCGGGTTGCTGCGCGCGCGCCGTCTCGACGATGCCGGAGCAACAGATGATGAAGGCGATGATTAGAAGACGAGGTAAACGCTGCATGATGACTCCCTGCCTTTGAATATTAAAAACGCACGTTGGCGAGGCGACGCATGATCTCGCGCGGCTCGTTGCGCTTCTGCTCGCGCTTCTCCTCGCTCAAGCGTTTAAAGGTGGCTAAGGCGACCTGTGATTCCGCGTCACGCTTCAGGCGTTTGAGCGCGCGCCCGAGGTGGTAGTGCGCCTCGGCCAGATTCGGGTCGGTCGCAACCGCGCTCTGGAGATGGACGATAGCCTCATCCATGCGGTCAGCGGCGAGGTAGAGCTTCGCCAGCGACAGCCGCGCCGGGGCGAACGACGGGTCTAAAGATACCGCCCGCGCCAGATGCGCTTCGGCGCTGGCCGTGTTGGCCGAAGGTTGTTTGAGCGTGGCCTCAGCCGCCAGATAGTGCGCGGCGGCGAGGCGGTCGTCGAGTTTCAATGCCTGTTCGTAGAGCCGCACGGCATCGGCGTAGCGTCCCTGATGGTCATACGTCATGCCGAGGTAAGCGAGCGCCGGGGCGAATTTGGGATCGAGTTCGCGCGCCCGCTCAAACGACTTGGCGGCCTCCTCGGGTTTGTCGAGCGCAGTTTGGGCGACGCCGAGCGCAAACCACAAACGGGAAGAACCCGGAAATTCCTGTAGGGCTTCCTGCAAACGGATGACCGCGGCGGCGGGCGCTTTCGTGTCCGTCAGGAGCATCCCGTAGCGGAAGCGGTAAGTCTCGTTCTTCGGGTCGCGCTCGATGGCGAGGCGCATCGCGGGGATAGCATTTTCGATGTGATCGCTTTTGACGTATACCTCGGCGAGCGCGGCGTAGATGGGCGCGGTGTCGAGGCCGCGCGCGACCGCCGCTTCGAGCGTGCGCCCCGCCGCCGGAACGTCGCCTTGCGCGAGATGCGCGCTCGCCAGTCGGACAATAACATCCGTGTCGGTCGGCGCGAGCGCGTGCGCGGCTGTAAGTTCGACGACCGCCTCTCCGGCCAGCCCGGCGGAGAGCAACGCCGCACCGAGCGCAGCATGAGAAGAAGCTCCGTCCGTACCGCTCGGTGCGGCAGCACTCGTCGCAGCGGCGAGAGATTGGTAATCGCGGTAATAGCCCTTCGCCGCCGCCGCGTCGCCCAGACGAAGCGCGATGGCGACGAGTGCGCGTGCCACCGAGAGGTCGGGTGCAATCGCTTGCGCGCGCGAGAAGAGTTCGCGGGCGCGATTGAGTTGCCCGGGCGTGCCGGCGTCGCTGTGTATCTGCGCCAGATTGATGAGCGCGCTCGGCTGGTTGGGATCAAGCTTGAGAGAGGCTTCAAACTGCGCGGTGGCCTGCGCGGTGCGCCCGAGGCGCAGGAGGATCGCGCCGTGGTTGTTGCGCGCCGAAGGCAGAAAGGGAGCGTTCAT
>DASPJG010000249.1:0-10001 GCA_035628755.1 Pyrinomonadaceae bacterium | reverse complement strand
GGGTTCAAAGAGAGGTCACACTGTTAGCCGGGATCACTTGTCCCAAACTCATTCTCGACCCTGACCCTGTCTCCTGCTCGCGGCCTCCTCGGGCGTCGAGCATCGTACACCGAACCCTGTTGCTTGTATCACGACCTGTTAGGCTAGGACGCCACAATCACTTATTACAAATTCGCCACTCGTCTAATCGTTGAAAGAATTGCAGTGTTTCCGGTGCGGAGTTCTCTCTCATATAAGCCTCGAATAGCTGTTTACGCGGGCACATCCTCTTGGCCGCATACCAACTTAAAGGAAATTTTACATCTTCAATTCTGACCAGATCAGATCACACCGCTGCTTCAAGCTGACTCACTAAAAAGAAAGTTCGATCAAGCCGGTCAATAATATGCCGGTCTCTATCCGTACTCTCGCTTTTTTCCAGAGCCGCATATACGCCACCGACGTTGATTTTTTCCTTCTGACCATTGATTTCATACTCCCGCCCCTCGTCTTCCCAATCCATCATCTCCATGGCCTTCCAGCCCTCGTCATCCATCATCTTGTTCACCATCTCGCGCGCCAGCTCCGCCTGTTTCCAACGCAACTCTCTGCCATTTTGCACATTGCTCTGCCATAACTGATAGATTCCGATAAACGCAGCCATCAATCCGCCAATGATGCCTACGAGCTTTACGTAAGACTCTAAACGATCTGGATTCTCCTTTCCCTTCTGCTCCTCGCTCATGGTAGCTCTCCTTTAGCTTCACATGTTTTTAAGGTTACAAATCAAATTCCCTCCGAGACAGTGGCCTAACGCTGGAATTGAGATGCCGCTACGAGACATAATGATGGTGGCGTCTCGCGGATGAAAGAGACCCGATGAGCGGTCATCTCCAATGACTGTTAGGCGCGTCCCTTAATAGAGTAACGGCTGCGGCTGGGCGAAAACGTTGGTTGAAGGCAGCATTACTCGGTATCGGGGATTGATCCTCATGAAACACCGACCATCAGGTCTAATCCCTTCTACGTCCTTCAGTCCAACGCACTTCCCCGTCGTCGGCGCGGCAGTTCCCATAGGACTAAGATTTGGCGTTACAAGCATTAGCAAAGTCCTGTCGCCCCCGCCCACCAAAAGTGCAGCAATCGCCCGGCCCATTCCGGCACAGGTGGTACGGTGATGTCATTTACGGAAATGCCGGCGGCATTGCTGATGGACTTGTCCAGCGTTTCCGTGATTAAAAAACGAAACAGCCTACGGGCGCGAGTCGGTAGGGCACGCGGTCAGGAAAGATTTGTGCCATTGATGCGCTTTATTCGGTGGTGTTGCAAACATTTTCTGACTACACGAGATATTGAGGCAGGTGCACACTCTTAGTCATAACTAATTGCGGCCAAAATATTGTTTGCAATACTACGTGAGCCGAAGTGTGGGCTGAAATCAAGCGCGAATAAGTCTTGACAAGGTACTAAAGCCAAAGACATAGTCATGGTCTCTTCGGGGTCTAGCATCCGATCTCAGGTTAATCCCCTGAGGCGTCTAAATAATTTCGGTGGCAAATCTACCTGGAATAGGAAACCAAAGCCATGCAAACAACTGCCAAAATTACCATCTATCTCCAAGCATTGGGAGGTAAATTCCTGGGCCCTAATGCTTACAAAACCGACAGCATCAAACTCTCCTTAACTCTGTCGGGCGACACCCTTCCTGTTAGTTACCAATTAAGCGATAACGTTAACGATGGGGCGATAGGCCCCAACTTCCTGAACAGCCTTCCCTCAATTCAGGGAATATCTTCCTTCCTGCCCATACTCACTCCGATGCCTGCTACCGGGAGCGATCCGGCGGTGAATTACCTTACGCCAAACAACCTCACGATTTGTGGGACTGTTGCCGTTACCGTTTCCCAACCGAGCGTACTGGGCACCGTGAGCGTGAGCATCCCAAGACCGCAAGGAGATGACCTTGTTCTCACACAAAGTATTGCACTTAATCAGATGCAGGCAGAATACAGAGTGATAGTGGTGGTGCCGGGGCTTCTGCTGGAAGAGCCCACGTCGTCCGCAATACCCGACATGTCCGGCAGCATCTTTGTATACGTTAAGATGATGTGCGGGTGTCCCATCACAACAGGGATACCCAAGTCCTATTGGGCACAAAATGACTTTCTCGTGTCGGCAGAGGTCATTTATAAAAACGGAGGAAGCGACAGGCAGAACCTTACCTTTATGTCCGATGCAACGCCATCGCTTTTTCATGCAACCGTAGATGACATCGCAGACATCAAGCAGGTGAATTTCACAGCGAGACAAAAGAGCACAGGCAATATCGGTTATCTTTCAGTCGATTACCCCGCTTGACGACTTTGCACGAATATTCAAGATAGTTACATATTTTATTCAGTTCTCAACCGCCTGCTCGTACCACGTCAAATGGGAATATGGCCTACCTCGTCATCAGTACAGGAATGGTCACAAAGCTATCATTAAACCACTTGATGCTGAGCGGTTCTTTTGCATCCGCGCTCGTCTCATTGCTCACTGAATCGGCACGTAAACGTATGTGCCCTTGCTCCCAAACTCACGCATCTGATAGGCCATGTCCTGCGGTGGTAACATTACTTCAGCTTTATCTTTTAGGCTGCTCAATGCTCATCGATATTCGATACCGCCGATCAGAATTGCCGGAACTCGTATATCACGGTCTTATAAGCGTAACGCCCGGCATGCAGACGCCGCGCACTCAATCTCAATTCCACACAAGTTCTCGCTGAGAGGTTTGCTAATTCGCGGTCGGGTTGTATGCCGTGGTTAGGCCATAGGTTAAGCCCTAAGCAGTAATAGTTACTTCAGTCCCTTCATTATTTCAGCATGTTCTTCGAGGATTCGAGTGGTCTGTTTGGCTTTTGGCGTGAGCGACCAATCATCTCGATCCCACGTGCCGCCCAGGATTATTCCATCCCGTCGTGGGAACATGTAGCCGCTGCTCAGATAGCAGTAGTCAATCTCAGGTTGCGGCAGCAGCACTTCCAGTTGGCCGCGCACGGGGCTTAGTTTCTGATCGCCAAAAAGCGCACGCGCGCCTAAGCCCGTGCAGTTGATGATAACCGGCTCGGGCAGGCGCATGATCTCTTCACGATTGCGGAATTCCTTGACCACGAGCTTCCCGCCAGCGATGTAGAAGTCGCGAAGAAGCGCATTGAGGTAGACCGGAGGCTCGATCAGCATCGTGCTGTACTGGCGAGCATAAGGAAATCCGAAGTAACGCTCCGCGTCTCGATGAACTTCCTGCTGCGGATAGAGATCATTACCGCCTATCAGCTCGCGCCCAAGCGATGCTTCGTTGCGGTACAGTTCGACCGTATCTATCCAGCGCACGCCATACTCGTGGCCGACGAGGGGTTGAAAGGCGCGGTTGGAAATCCGGCACGCGAGGCGAAACTGTTCGGTAAACTTCGTTGACGCGGCTTGGGGGTCATAGACCGATGTGGGATACCAGAATCCTCCGGCGATGTTCGAAGTCGTCTCAGGCGGCAGGTCTTTGGCATAGATGGTCACCGTCCCCGGCCCGTCCTGAAAACGGCGTTGCAGAAGAAGCGCTGTTGAGAGGCCGTTGACCCCGCAACCGAGAACGGCAAACCGTCGCCGGTGTGCCGCTGGTCGGGAACTTCGCCCGGAGCGAGACGTCCGCGCTCCCAGAAAGTCCCTGGCTAAATCTAAGGCCAATGAAGCCGTGCCCCACGAGAGTGTGATGCCGGCGCCACCTTGCCCGTAGTTGTGGATCAGAAATTTGCTGCCGACGCGTTCGGCGTCCACGACAAATCCTTCGGAGCGATACGGTCTCAGACCAACGACCTCACGAATAATCCGATCGCGTGAAACTTTAACTGGCGCGAAACGGCGTTGCCCATCAAGGCCAGCGGCACGTGCCAGCAGTTGATCCGTGCGCGCGGCCATGAGAAAAGCGCTCGCCGCCAAGGCGCTGCGTAGAAACCCGCGACGATTGATTTCAGAACCGGTGTGAGAAACCTGCGCCACCATTCACCTCCAAGCCAACCGCAGAATCTGCTTACATTGTCGGCGACAATACCTAATCAGATATAAACACCTCACAGGGACACAATTTGTTAGTCAAGTGGAGCAGCCTAACACTGGAATTGAGATGCGCCCCGCGAACAGCACACAGCATAATCTCTAGGAAGCTTGATAAGAAGCATTCTATCGGGGCGTCATCTCGAATGACTTGTGGTCTTGATGCGACACCCTCATTCGTTAACCTGTTCGCCGCGAAACAGCGGCTGCCCTGCCTTGCTCGTGTAGAAGCCGTAGAAAGCGAAGGCAACGCAGATAAGCAGCGCGATGAGGGTGTTTCCCGCGTACCACGCCGAAAAATCCGTCGTGTATGGGAAGAACAGACCCATGAAATAGAAGAATTGAACGGATACCATCGCAAGTAACCCTAACCGCGCGACGACAAAGACAATGAGCGCCCACATGATCCCGCTTAAGAGCAGCCCGATGGGTGAAGTGGAACTGATTGACAAAAGCATGGGAAGCATGAGGAGCAGCCACAGCGCGACGGCAGCCAGCCACTCTCTTTTAAGAGACAGGGAAAGAAGCAGCAGGAGGAGCACATAGCCCATCCCGTGCAGGAGAGACATAAAGAACTGCCACCCGAAGAAGATTGAGCCAAGCGCGCTCGCGCTCAGATACCCCATTCCCCGCGCTGACACACCGGCAGGCGTCCCCAATTGCCTGCTGATGAGTTCGCTGCCTGTGAACAAGATGACATTGCCGCCGAGCGACAAGAGCATTCCGATTATAATATCTCTTCCGACGAGAGGGTCGCGCCAGTTTCCCGCCATCAGCCGGCTCCAGGAGATGATTCGATGCGGCGAGCGCTTCCGCACGTATGGTTCGAGCGCGATGTAGAAGAGCCAGATGATGAACGCTTTAATGAGCGCCTCGGCGATGGCAAACCAGAAGAGTCGCAGCTCGCCTCTAAAAGTCGGAACGTGACTCGCCCCGATGAGCCAACCGAGGAGACTCAATGTAAACATGATGACGGCAAGACGGAATGCGCCCTTGCGGTCGCCGCGCCCTAGACGCCAGTTCCTCCGCGCCAGCGCAACGCCTGTGATGCTGACAAGCATAAAGACGGAGAAGATGATGGCGAAAAATCTCGTCCTACCCGCATCGAGTTCGGCAGGCTGCAAGCGTTGCGGTTGACTCCACGAGCCGAGCATCTCGAAATATACTGGCTTGCCGTGGTAAGCGGCCGCTTCAACTCGCAGCGGCATCTGCGGCTGCGTGGGGAAGACGCCCTCCCACGCCACGCGTTCGTCGGCATAAGCTAGAGGCAACTGCCGCGGCTCGACTGATTTAAAATTCTCAAGTCTCAGTCCCGCTTCATCGAACAGGGCGCGCCAGTCAACGGATTGAGTTTCGCTTTGCTCCGTGGCTTCAATTTGCGACGGCACGACGTGGAATTCAATCAGTCTCCCTTCCGTGTCGAGGACGGAGTGAATCATGCCGGGAAGCAGCGGCGGCGGGTCGTCGGGTGTCACGACGGTATCCATCCGCGGTTCGAGAAAGCGCGGGCTTTGGCGATACCAGAACCGCAAAGCGGCGGGCTGATTCTCTTTGAACCTCTGCCAACGCCGGGGCGATTTGTCCTGCTTGAAGATGTGATCAATGTAATCGCTATCAACGTCGAAGCCGTGCGCGGTGTCCGTCGGCGGTTCCGTATAGCCGAGCCTTCGAGCCACGCTGTCGGCGCGGTCAGCCAGAACTTCGGGCGATTTTTTCGGAGACACGATACGGAGCAGTGAAACGCTTTCCCATGTGACACAGAGGAGGATGAGCACTCCCAGCACTGCGGCGAGACACAGAATGGCAACCGCCGGACGCAGGCTTCCTTCTTTCGGCGCAGCGGCAACCATCTCCGGCGAAGGTGTATCGCCCGCCGCGAGAGCTGCGGCGAGCGGGTCACCGCCCGGCAGAGCCGCTGCCACCTGCAACGCCGAACCGGGGCGCTTCTCCGGGTCTTTCTCCAGACAACGCCCGATCACGCGCTCGACCAGCGGGTCTACGTCTTTGATTAAACTTGAGATGCTCGCCGGCGTGCTCGTCTCGCGCTGCTTGATGATCTCGTCGAGCGTGTCGGCGGGAAAAGCCCTCTTCCCCGTAAAGACCTCGTAGAGCAGCAGCCCGAGCGAGTAGATGTCGCTCTTGATTGAAACTTCTTTCCCCGTTAGTTGCTCCGGCGACATGTAGGCGGGGGTGCCTGAGCGAATTTCATTGCCGCGAAACTCATCCGATAAGCCCGCCAGACCGAAATCGGTGATGCGCGCGCGCCCGCGCCCGTCAATCATGATGTTCGCGGGCTTGAGATCGCGGTGCAACACTCCTTCTTCATGCGCGGCGGCGAGCCCCGCGCAGAGTTGGCGCGCGATTTCCGTCGCCTTGTCCTCCGGCAGACGACCGATACGCCGCAGCAGGCTGCTCAGGTCTTCGCCGTCGATGTACTCCATCGAGAGGAACTGCTGGCCGTCAACCTCGCCGATGTCGAACACGCGGCAAACGTTCGGGTGCGAGACTTTGCGGGCGGTACGCACCTCCCGGTGGAAGCGTTCGAGCATCGCCGCGTCTTTCGAAAGTCTTTCGGGAAGGAACTTGAGGGCGACCGGCTGCCCGAGTTTGAGATCGTCGGCGCGATAGACCTCACCCATCCCGCCCTTGCCCAGTTGCCCGATGACGCGGTAGCGCTCGGCCAGGATTGTGCCGGGAATAAATCGCGCCTCATTGCCGACGAAGGACGGCGCGCGTCGTAGTAGTTGCGCCGCGTCTTTTACCATCGTGGAGAGGAGACCGCCGGTCGGCTGTTGATGCGCGAGCAGAGACTCGACTTCCTGCCGCAACTCGGCATCGCCGTCGCACATTTCATCCAAAAACGCCGAGCGTGCCTGTGGCTCGCGTTGGGCGGCGGCTTCAAAAACCTCCTCAATCTTTTGCCAGCGTTCCGGTGTCATAGCAGTAACAATCAACGCGGGGACATCTCTCTGTGCAGCCACGCCTCCGCCGTCCTCATCTGCCGCCTGACGGTGGCGACCGCGATGCCTTCCACCTCGCCGACCTCTTCAATCGAGAGGCCGCCGAAGTAACGCAGTTCGATGATGCGGCTTTTGCGCGGGTCGAACTGCGCCAAAGCTTGTAGCGCGTCGTCCAACGCGATCAGGTTGGCGGCGCGCTGCGGGGAAAAAACGGCCGCCTCTTCGATAGACAAAAGCTGCTCGCCACCGCCGCGTTTGGCCGCCGTATGTTTGCGCGCGTGATCCACGAGTATCTGGCGCATGAGGCGCGCGGCGACGCCGATGAAGTGAGAGCGGCTCTGCCATTCTAAACCGCTCTGCCCGACGAGCCTGATGAAGGCTTCGTGGACGAGCGCCGTGCCTTGTAGCGTGTGGTCTCTGCGCTCGCCGTGTAGGTAATGGGACGCGAGCCGCCTCAGCTCGTCGTAAACGAGCGGCGTGAGTTTCTCCAGGGCCGCCCGGTCGCCGTCCTGCCAATCGTGCAAGAGCCGTGTTACCTCATGGGACAAATCGGCGTTCATAGAGTCCGGCAGTCGCATCCCGTTTCTTTAGTCGGCAAGACGGCGAGAGCCTATTCATTTCCGCGCTGTCCGTCAATAAATTCTTACCCGATCTGATGTCTGACGAGAGTGCAACATTATTTAGCGCGTCGCTGGGCCAGCAACCACGTCCAGAATCCCGGCTCGGTGTAGGCTCTATCGAAGATAAAATGACCCGCGCCTTTATACTCCGTGTACCGGACGTTCGCGCCCGACGCCTTCAACACAGCAGCCGTGTTACGCGCATCGGAGACCGGAACTTGCTCGTCCGTCTCACCGTGGAATATCCATACCGGAATTTTTCCCACCACTTTGATGAAGGCCGCATGCGGGTCTTGAGCGTCGTAGAGAGCCAACATATCCTGCGGGATAAACTTTTCTAAATATGGTCGCGGGAATCTTTCAGGGATTTTGATGTTACCGCCGATGGGAACAATGGCGGCAAACTTGTCGGGATGTTTCGCGGCGACATACCAGGAGCCGTATCCGCCCAGAGAGAAGCCTGTGACGTAGAGCCGCCGCGAATCCGCTCCGAACTCGGCGACGGTCTGGTCGAGAGCTTTAACGGCGTATTCAGCCATCTCGCCAGACCAGGGCGTCTCGACGCGCGACTGCGGGAAGACGCCAATGAATGACGAGAGCAACTTCGGTTCCAACTTCGTCTCCACGCGCCCACCCGGTCGTATCATGGCCGGGAGGCCAAACCCAAGTTGACCCTCATTATCTTCACCCCATTGATATGACCCGTGCAGGAATAGAACGACCGGGTACTTCTTTTTGGGATTGAAGTTCTCCGGGATATACACGCGGTACCCGCGTTGCCCGTTGCCGACCGCGACCGTCCGCTTCAAGAAACCCGACTCCTTTGGGGCGGCGAAAACGCTTTCAGCACCTAGCAAGAGGGTCAGCAGCAGTAAAGTTAGTCCAACTCTTTTCAGTAGCACGATTTTTCTCCCTTCAAATCCGCTCAGATGGTGCTCAGACGCGGTAAAGCATTGACCATGTACGCTCTCAACTCGCGCGGGCGCCGCGAAGTTCATTCAGAACTGCGAGGCCGTCAGATATAAACCCTGTCCGAGGTTGGCATATATCGCCTGGGACAGTGCCACCAGCGTGTAAGTGGTGACGCCGCAGGCTGTCAAAGCAAAGGCGTAACAGCCGTAAGCTAAAAAGCGCAGGGTTCTATCTTCCATCTTCATCGTAATTTTCATCTCGGCTCCTTTACCCTTTAATGATGAAAGCGGTTCACGACCATCCGACTTCTTAGCCGGGGAATTGACCGACTTCCATCTTCATCGGGTAATGCGTAAGCCACTGGTCAAATCGCTCACCTCTTAATTTTTTTTTAGGCGGGGCATGTTGTATCGAGATTGACTAGCGGAATGGGGATTTGTCGTCACAGCAATGCAAAAGGCGAGAGACTTAACTCTCGCCCTTCACCCGTGATTTTAGATTTATCGCTCGCTTACTACCTTACCATTGGCGCTCTCGTGGGTTGTGTTGCAAATATTGCTTTGAGGCAAAGCAGGTCGTGAACACACCCACACCTATGCAGCGATACCAAAGAGGCACTCGACGAACTTTGCCTGCCCCGGCGAGTCTCCACCACCTAACTTTTTGAACTGCCCCTTCCTCATCATGTGCATCGCCTCTATCCCTTCCAACGCCCGCTCGGCAGGGTGAAATGAGCGGACGCATTGTGCCACCCTCCACCTCCTTCGAATCGCCCGACGATCCTGTTCGATCACATTTTTGAGGTACTTGCCGCGCCGGAGTTTGCAATCGAAAGGTAGGAGATTCTCCGCTACAGAAGTAGCGAACGCCGCCGGATAAGAGGCGTGCTTATCGGTGCCGATGGTGAACGGGAGCCGGCGGTGGTCGGCCCTCATTAACTTCTTAAAGAAGCGTTTTGCCGTGGAAAGGTCGCATCTGGCGCTGAGCATGAACTCAATCGCTTGCCCCATCGAATCAATAGCACGATACAGGCACTCCACTCTGTGCCGACCTTCACGTAGGTCTCGTCGAGGCGGTAGGAGGTGCCGTTCATCTTCAGGTGAGGCGCACTCTTTTGTTGATCTCGGGGACATAACGCTGCACCCAGCGGAAGATAGTGACGTGATCTACGTTCAGCCCGCGCTCGCGCATCATCTCTTCCAAGTCGCGACAGGAGAGTTGATACTTGCAATACCGCCAGACGCATAAAAGGTTGATTGTCGGCTCAAAGTGTCGCCACTTGCTCGCACCTGACGTAATATGTCGGACGTTAGCGGAACATAACCGCTGCCGACACTCTCATATTTCCGTTGAGGCGATCTGCGGGCACTGCGTGGTTTCAATTACGAGCCGCCGAACAACGGCATGCACCCGACGCTTCATCAAGCTGCCTTTCACGGAG
>DASPJG010000248.1:0-6577 GCA_035628755.1 Pyrinomonadaceae bacterium | reverse complement strand
CTTAGCCGCCAGATCAACCATCGTGCGCACGTATTGTTGACCGTTCCTGACGAGTTCGGGTGTGAGCAGCGCGGGGTGCGCCGAAGTGTAATATGCCGTCTCGCGATACCTGCCGAACTTCTCAATCGGATATTCGACGAGCAGCGGCGCGAGTTGCCGCCCCGTCAGATCGGAGACGGTGACGGCGGTGTTGACGAAATTGGAGCGCACGATGCGCACGCGCATGAAGCCGCCGAGCGAAGAGGCAACGGTCAACTCGTTATCTTTTTTGAGAAATACTGTCTTCGACAGCGTCAGCAAATGAATCTGTGAAGAATCGTGATCGAGCGCGGCGATGGTCACAAAATTCAGGTTGGGCGTCTGCCCCAAAGCGGTCGGGGTGATGCGCGTCTTCAAGAGGCGTTGCGATTCGAGTATGCGCGCGCGCACCTTCTCCGGGCTGATTGGCGGCGCGGGCTTCAAAGCGATGCCGGGTGTAACGGCAGGGACAACATACGGCGGCGCGGCGGCGGGTTGCTGCGCGGGTGTCGCAGTGTTCGGCGCGCCTGGCGAACGTCCCGCGGGCGTCTGCTGTTGCTGCGTTTGAACCTTAGCGGGCGCGGCCACGCTCGGCGCGGGCTGCTGCGTCCGGGCGGCTTGTCCCTCCTGCGTCTCTTCAGGCGCGGGCGTGCGGCTTGTGACGCTGCGCGGGCGGCTGAACTGCGCCGGAGACTGAGATTCATTTTGCGCATTCGCGGGGACGAACGCTGTAAACACCAGGAGCAACGGGACGGCAACTGTTTTCATGCTTCTGTAAAATCCTTCGAGTGGTGGCGGTGCGTCTCTAGCGGGAGCCGGACTGCTCTAAGATTCGCGCGAGAGGCTCATGGTTGTCAAATGGGTTGCAAGTTTCAGGTTTCAGGACTGACGTTCTTCATTCTTAAACTTGAAACCTGAAACACCTCGATCAGAGGTTGCCTGACATCGAGGCGGCGGCAGAGGCCGCGAGGTCGCGGTGCGCACCCGGACTGTGCGTGAGGCGGAAGCGCGCGGCGAGCAACCGTCCCGCGCTCACGCCGAGGCTCGTGTCGAGTTCCCACAACTCTTCCGCGAGAGCGTCGGCAGAGACGCGCTCGAAGACGAATTGGAGTTCGGCTGCCGCCGCGTCCATGCCTTCGATGAGAATCAGTTCGAGTTCGCGCCCGCCATGCGTGCGCCGCCGCGCGTGTTCGCGCAGACGTTGGCGGGCGTCCTCCTGTATCTTCCCCGTCGCGACGAGGACGAGGTGTGCGCTCTCAACTTTCGCGTGCTCGTCGAGCGCGCGACGCGCCTGCGCGGTCGTCCAGTCGCCGTCGTGCAGGAGGAAGAGAAACGCTTCGCCGCAGACGTTCGCCATCAAGCGCACCTCGCCGTCGCCCCCTGTCGGACGCGCGACGATCTGCTTGTCGGGCACGCCGAGTTTGGAGATGATCGAGCGCAGGTGTGTGGCGAGCCACGCGCCGTCTTGCAGGAGTGTCGCGGTCAGAGAGGTCGGCACTGTCACTTCTTCGGCACGCTCGTCGGCGATGGCCGCGCCGCATTCGTTACAGACGGCGTTGCTGCCGCTCAGGACGGAAAAGGCGTCGGGCGACGGCAGGCGAAACAGCGCACGCCCGTCTTTGCGGCAACTGACCAGAATCTCACGTTTCAACAAACCGACTTCCGCGAGCCGGTTGAGCAAAGCATCAGGCACGCTCTCGCCGCCTGTCGCCAGCGTCGCCGCGCGCCCTTCCTTGTGCGCCTCACTCAAACGGCGCAGGAAGCCGCGCGCCTGCGAATCTTCGAGCATCCCGGAAGTGCGCAGCCACCCCTCGACCATCTCGCTGCGCGCGCCCGTGGGCGTCGCAGACACGTCCGCCGCGAAGCGTCGAAAACTGTCGGCTACGCGCGCCGCGCGCATCTCCCATTCCAATGCGAACGGCGGCGCAACCGCAGGCGCGCTCTCACCGTTCGATGCGCCAAGCCCGCCGCTGCTGCGCGCCGCGTCGAGCGATTCGCGGATGCTGCGACAAAAGGCGTCGAGCTTTTCGAGCGGGTCGGCAGTTCCGCTTTCGTAGACGATCCCGGCGCGCACGCCTTCGCCCGCCTCGTCGCCGAACAAAAGGAAGTGCGCGTAGTCCTCCACGCAGAAAAGATCGCCGCGCACGTAGGCCGCTTCGGTATCCGCATCCACACGCGCCGCGAGCGCGCTCTCCAAAGCGCGTGCGTGCGCCGCGCCCGCGAGCGCAGTCTCGTAGAGGTGCAGCCGCGCCGAACGGATCAACGGCACAAACCCCTGCTCCTGCAAACTTTCCAACAGCGACGTGCGCGTCGCGCCGTCAACCGGGTAATCCAGACTTTTGCTTTCGATGAATAACATAACCCGCGCCCTCTCTCGCGCCGCCGCATGCTATCACGAACGCGCAAAAATATATCCAACTTCTTCGGCTTTAAACACGCAAATTGTTCTCCTGTAGGGATTACGGGCGCATGGTCTCTACACACATCGTTCAGGTTGAACCAATTCGCGCTTGAGTTCGCGGCCAGTTTTAGGTCACCGGACGATTTGCGACCATGCCTTGTCACGAAACAGTCACATTGCCTCTTGTTTCAATTAGGTTGCGACTGTAAGATGTTTTGGCTGCACAAAATGCAGCGAACTTCCTTCTACCCCTAGAAGTTTCCAAAAGCAATTGTGGATTTTGATTAAGGAGCAATAAGCCCCCGTTCTATGTCTGTAAAAACCCTGTTTCCCCGCGCATTGGCCGCGTGTTTCGCCCTCTGCCTCTTCGCCTTCGCCGCTGCCGCCCAGACCGATTTGTCCCGCCCGCGTCAGGTCGCACAAGTCACACAACCCGATGGTTCGAACCGTCTGGAGACCGACGTGTTCCTCGTCTCCGAGGCGACGACCACCACCGCCAGCAGACCCGAAGCCGAACTCGTCAAGCCCCGGCTCATCGCCCCGCGCCTGTTTCAATTCAACCAGATGATGCTGGCCGCGATTGACACGCGCATGGGCGCGCCCTACGTCTACGGCACTGAGGGGCCGCGTGTGTTCGACTGTTCCGGTTTCGTGTGGAGCGTCTTTCAGTCGGCGGGCGTCAACTTCGAGCGCGGCAGCGCGCGCCACTTCTGGGCGAATTTCAGTCCCGTCAGCGAGGACGAGAAATACAAATTCGGCACGCTCGTCTTCTTCAACAATCTCAAGCACGTCGGCATCGTCGCCGACGCCAACGGCTTCTATCACGCTTCGACAAGTCAGGGCGTCACCTATTCCCCCTTCAACGAATACTGGTCGAGCCGCATTACTGGCTTCCGCCGCGTCCCCGTTCCCGCCTCGACTCTGGCTGACTAAGTTTAAGGTTGCTCCTTAAAAATGACAGGCCGACGATCCGGTTAAACCCGAATCGCCGGCCTGTTAAATTTTCACGCGCCGCCGCATGCGACGAGGCCTGCGCCGCCGTCCGCCTTTTACTTCACGATGCTGCTGAGGAAGCCCGCGCGATGCTCGTTCTCCTCGCGCCGCTCCCACACGGCGATGATCTTCTCAATCGCTATGTAGCAGAGCGTTCCCTCCGTATCCTTCAAGTGCAGCACGCCGCCCTGGACCCGCACCACCTCGCCGTGCAAACTCGACACGCCGCCGCAAAAGACATCCAACTCTTGCCCCACCATCTTCGCCAGAAAATCCTGCATCTTCTTAACTCACCTCCATGTGTAAATCGTGAATACAAGGCAATTCGCTTTTCTCTATTCACGATTCACGATTTACTTCTTCTTTTGTTTCCACTCCCAAATTTTTTCGCTGCCGTGTTCGTCCGTGACCACTTTCTTTTCCACTTCGCGAAAAGTGATTTGAAAGAGGGGAAGGACGGTTTCGTCGTCTTGCTGTTGCCGCTCGAATTTCAACACATCGTAGTAGACGCAACGCGGGCGATCCGGGTAGGTGCGGCAGACTTCGGGGCGCGCGTGATAGATCGAGCAGCCGCGCGTCTCTGGGTCGAGAAACTGGCAGGCCTCGCCGAGAATCGGGTCGGGCGTGCGCTTGAGCACGCGCTCCTTCCCGTCCCACATCTTCGTGTAACGCTTCGCGGCCTTCTCCGGCGTCACGCCGAAGTGCTTCGCCAGACGGTTCAGATCGCGCTTCGACACCTGAATGCGTTCGTACAGCCCGCAGCAGTAGGCCGGACACTTTGAACAATCGAAAAAAACGCGTTTCTGCTCGTCAGTAATTTTCTTCCCCATGCTCAACCCCTGAACGTGAATCGTGAATCGTGAATAGTGAATAGTGAAAACTGCTTTCTTCTATTCACGATTGACGATTTACGATTCACGGCTTTTATCTTCTCTCGGATTTCTCATATTCCGACAACAGCAGGTTCATCAATTCGCCGCGCCGTTCATAGAGCCGCTTGAGTTGGCGCGGTTCGTGGCGCGCCAGCGCGTAGGCCGTGATGAGCGGCAGCGCGATGGTCGAGTCAACATAACACACAACGGCGTCGGGCAAACGATCCGGATCAACCTTTCCCCAGGAGACGGCTTCGCCGGGCGTCGCACCGGAGAGGCCGCCCGTGTCGGGGCGCGCGTCGGTGATTTGTAGAAAGAAGTCATGGCCGCGCTCGTCAATGCCGAGCACCTCTTGAATCTGCGGCTCGGTTTGCAGCATGAAATTTTTGGGAGAGCCGCCGCCGAGGATGAAGACCGCGCTTTTGCCTCCGTGCTTGCGCCCGCGGTCGCCTTTGCCGTGGATCGCGCCGCGCTTGGCCGCGAGCACGATGGCGGCGGTCTCGTTCACGTCGAGCGAAGGGTCGAAAGCGAGTTTGTTGCCCTGCAAAGCTTTCGCCGCCACGTTCATGCCGATGGAGGAATCGCCGGGCGAAGAGGTGTAGAGGGGCACGCCGAACTCGTAGGCGGCGGCCAGCAGAGATTTATATTCCAGTCCGAGCTTGCGCTCGCGCTCGCGCACGTAACGACCGCAGAGATAATGAAACTCCGCAGTGGACATCGGCCTTTGAAATTCCTCGCCCTCGATGATGCGGCGGAAGAACTCGTCCGTGTCGAGCAGCACCGAGTAGTCGAAGAAGATGTCGTAGATTCTGACGACCTCTTCATCGCGCAGGATGATGTCGGAAGTGCTCGTGTTGCCCTGATGGAGCGAGAGGCCGATGCCGAAATGCGTGTCGTGGTAAAGGTTCGCGCCCGTCGTGATGATCCAGTCGATGAAGCCCGCGCGCATTAAGGGAATGAGCGCGGAGATACCGAGACCGGCGGGCGTGAGCGCGCCCGTGATCGAGACGCCGACCGTCACGTCAGGCTCAAGCATCTTCTGCGTGAACAACTGGCACGCCTCGCGCAAGCGCGCCGCGTTGTAAGCCAGAAATGTTTCGTCAACCAAATCCGCGAGCGCGAGGTCGCCCGTGATGGGCTTCGGATCAATGCGCCGACCCCGCAGGAATTTACTCTTCTTTTTCGCCATGCCGACAATATAAAGGATGAAAGAGAAAAAGCAAGAATGGACTGATAAAAGGACGTGGGCTGAGGCGTGAACAGTTGAAGTCAATAAACCTGAGAGACTTTCTTATTCATCCCTCCGCCCTCCTGCGCGCGCAAATTCCTGCGCTTCATTCCGTCTCTGCCGCTTGCGCGTGCGCGCGGCGCAGGCGTAGGCGGGCGATGCGCCGTTCGTCGGCTTCGAGCACTTCCACGTCGAGGCCGCGGAAGGTGAGACGCTCGCCCGCGCGCGGGACGTAGCCGAGTTCGCTGATGACGAGACCGGCGATGGTCGTCGCGTCGTCGTCTTCGATCTCGAAATCGAAGAGCCTTTCGATCTTGTCCACCTCGGTTGAGCCGAGCGCGTCGTAATAGCCGTCGTGCACTTCGATGATCTCGACGACCTCTTCGCGCGCCGTGTCTTCGTCCTCGATCTCGCCGACGATCTCCTCCAGTATGTCTTCCACCGTCACCAGCCCGGCGACGCCGCCATACTCGTCAATCACCATCGCGAGTTGCGCGTGCTCCTTCTGCATCTCTTCGAGCAACTCGGCGACGGGCTTCGTCGCGGGCACGAACAGCGTGGGGCGGATGAGCGTCTGAATCGAACCGTTCTCGCGCCCCTCTGCCCAGCATTGCAAGAGGTCGCGGACGTAGATGATGCCCTCGATGTTATCAATCTGGGCGTTGTAGACCGGCAGGCGCGAATACTTCGACTCGACCACGCAATCGCGCGCCTCGCGCACGGTCGCCGTCACCGGCAGCGCGACGATCTCCGTGCGCGGCGTCATCACCTCGCTGACGTGCGTGTCGCCGAACTCGATGATTGAATGGATGAGTTCGCCCTCTTCCTCTTCGAGGATGCCCTCTTCCTCGCCCACGTCAATCAACGCCTGCAAGTCGTCGCCGTTATCATCCTCTTCCTCGGCCACGCCCGTCTCCGTCAGGTGTTCGCTACGGCGCGGGCGATCAAAAGACCTGTGCCACGCGAAAGCGATGAACGACATCGGGCGGTAAAACGGGCGCAGGATCGGCAACAGCCTGACCAGCGTGGCCTCCGGGTTGCGCGATGCGACGAGGCGCGGGATCA